>JBAVTL010000035.1:0-2299 GCA_049696175.1 Anaeromyxobacteraceae bacterium | reverse complement strand
GCTCCCGGCTCGGAGCGCCCCACCGCGAGCGGGATGGAGACCACCGGGGGCAAGGCGCACGGCGACGGGACCGGCAGCGCCGACCGGCGGACGATCTGGGTGCTGAAGGACGGGGTGCCTCGGCCGGCGGCGCTCCGGGTCGGGGTCACCGACGGGACGATGACCGAGGTGCTCGAGGGGGAGCTCTCCCCCGGCGACGCGTGCATCGTCGACGCAGACGGCGGCAGCGGCAAGGGCGGCAAGGGCTCCAGCCAGCGCCCTCCGAGGATGTTCTGATGACCGCGCCGCTCATCACCCTCGACGAGGTCGTGAAGACCTACGTGATGGGCGACGTCTCGGTCCAGGCGCTCCGGGGCGTCTCGCTCCGGATCGGCGAGGGCGAGTTCGTGGCGATCATGGGGGCCTCCGGGTCGGGCAAGTCCACGCTCATGAACCTCCTCGGCTGCCTGGACCGGCCCACCTCGGGCCGCTACCAGCTCGACGGGAGCGACATCTCGGCGCTCGACGCGGACGCGCTCGCGGCGCTCCGGAACCGGACGCTCGGCTTCGTCTTCCAGAACTTCAACCTGCTCGCGCGCACCAGCGCGCTCGAGAACGTCGAGCTGCCGCTGCTGTACGCGGGCGTCCCGCCCCGCGAGCGCCACCGCCGCGCGACCGAGGCGCTCGCGCGCGTCGGGCTCGGCGATCGCGGGGGCCACCACCCCAACCAGATGTCGGGCGGCCAGCAGCAGCGCGTGGCCATCGCGCGCGCGCTGGTCGGGCGCCCTCGGCTCGTCCTGGCCGACGAGCCGACCGGCAACCTCGACTCCCAGACGAGCGTCGACGTGATGCGGCTCCTCGCGGACCTGCGGCGCGAGGGGATGACCATCGTCCTCGTCACGCACGAGCCGGACATCGCCGGCTGGGCCGAGCGCGTCATCACGATGCGCGACGGCACGGTCCGCGCCGACGAGCGGCGGCCGCCGGCCGCGACGGAGGCCAGGGCATGAGCCTCCTCGAGATCTTCCGGGTCGCCTGGCGCGCCCTCCTGCGCAACAAGATGCGCTCGTTCCTGACCACGCTCGGGATCGTGATCGGCGTCTCGGCGGTCATCGCGATGGTCGCCATCGGCGACGGCGCGAAGGCGATGGTGGAGCAGAGCTTCGCGGCGATGGGCTCCAACATGCTCATCATCCTGCCGGGTGCCTCCACCTCGGGCGGCCACTCCGGCGGCTTCGGCTCGCAGCCGACGGTCACCTGGGACGACATGAAGGCGATCCAGACGGAGCTCACGGCGGTCCGGTACGTCTCGCCCTCCCTCCGCACCGCCGCGTCGGTCGTCGCCGAGGACCAGAACTGGTCGACGGGGATCTTCGGCGCCGGCGTCGACTACTTCGAGATCCGCGAGTGGCGCGCCGCGCGAGGGACCCTCTTCTCGCAGTCCGACGTGGACTCGGGCACCAAGGTGGTGGTGCTTGGGCAGACCGTGTCGACCCAGCTCTACGGCGCCGGCATCGACCCGGTCGGCCGGACTGTCAGGATCCGCGGCGTCCCGTTCACGGTGGTGGGGCTGCTCGAGCCCAAGGGGCAGTCGGCCATGGGGCAGGACAACGACGACACGGTCGTGGTCCCCTACACGACCTTCACCGCGAAGCTCCAGGGCGCCCTGAAGAACTACGTCTCCGGCGCGATCATGATCGGGGCGGAGCCGCGCGCCGGCACGCGAAAGGCCGAGGAGCAGCTCCGCGCCCTGCTGCGCGACCGGCACCGGCTGCCTGAAGGGACGGACGACGACTTCAACATCCGCAACCTGCAGGAGATGGCGAGCGGCGCCGAGCAGGGGACGCGGACGCTGACGCTGCTCCTCGCGGCGATCGCCGCCGTCTCGCTCCTCGTGGGCGGCATCGGGATCATGAACATCATGCTGGTGTCCGTGACCGAGCGGACGCGGGAGATCGGCGTCCGGATGGCGGTCGGCGCCCGGCAGCGCGACATCCTCCTCCAGTTCCTCGTCGAGTCGCTGACGCTCGCCGTCGCCGGCGGCGCCGTGGGCGTCACGCTCGGGCTCGGCGGCGCGATCTGGCTCACCAAGGCCCTCGGCTGGCCCGTCCTGATCCGGCCCGACGTCATCGTGATCGCCGTGGCCTTCAGCGCACTCGTCGGGGTCGGCTTCGGCCTCTACCCGGCGCGCAAGGCCTCTCAGCTCGACCCCATCCAGGCACTGAGGTTCGAATGACCGTGGCCCCGCTGCTCCTCCTCCTCGCCGCCGTCCCCGCGCCGGCCCCCACGTCGGCCCCCGCACAGATCCTCACGCTCGACG
>JBAVTL010000034.1:0-3136 GCA_049696175.1 Anaeromyxobacteraceae bacterium | reverse complement strand
CTGCCTGACTGGAGCGCCCGCAGCGCCGGGAGGCGCGGTGCGGCCGATGGCGGCGGCAGCCACCCTGCCAGCGGCCGAAGCGCCGGCCGCGACGGTCGGAAGGGCAGCAGCACCAGCTCCGACGAGGACTTGTCCGATGTTCATGAGCGCTCCCTTGCGCGAGGTGTGTCGTGGACCGCGGATCGCCAGATTGCGGGACGCGTGCCAGCCCGTTCCCGCGCGATTCGGGGCGCTTGCGCACCGCCCCCGTCCGCGAACGAGCCGATCGGTCCGCCATCCCGCCGTTTGACCGGGGCGCATGCGGCGCCCTAGATTGCCGCCCCATGCGCTACCTGGGGATCGACGTCGGCCGGGCACGGATCGGCGTCGCGATCGCCGACGGGCTCCTACGCACGTCCCGGCCGCTGCAGGTCGTCGAGCGGCGCGGCGACGTGCCGGATCTCGCCGCCATCGCCGCGGTCGCCGCCGAGTACGAGGTGACGCAGGCGGTGGTCGGTCTCCCGCTCAACATGGACGGCTCCGAGGGGCCGTCCGCCGACTTCGCCCGGCGCTTCGCGGGGAAGCTCGCCGACGCGCTGAACGTCCCGGTCGCGTTCCAGGACGAGCGGCTCTCCACCTTCGAGGCCGCGGCGCGCATGCGGGAGCGCGGCATCTCGGCGAAGGAAGGCCGGGCGACGATCGACGCCGAGGCGGCGGCGGTCATCCTCCAGGACTGGCTCGACGGGAGCAACCGATGAAGCGGATCCTCTCAAACCTGCTGTTCGTGTGCGCCTTCGCGGCAGCGGTCGCCGGCGTCGCAGCCTGGAAGCTCATCGGGCGCTTCCGCGACTCGCCGTGGGGCACACCGGAGGAGAAGACGGTGGAGGTCCCGACCGGCGCCTCCCCCCGAGCCGTCGTGCGGCTCCTCGCCCGGGCAGGCGTGCTCTCCGACGACCGCACCGCCTGGATCTACGTCCACTGGCTCCGGCGGGACCCGCGCCCCTTCAAGGCGGGACAGTACGCCTTCGCCGGCGCGCTGCGCCCCGACGAGGTGCTGAACCGGATCTACCGCGGCGAGGTGAAGCTCTACCGGTTCACGGTCCCCGAGGGGCTCCGGATCGAGGAGATCGCGGAGATCGTCGAGCGGAGCGGGCTCGCGCAGGGCGCCGAGGTGGTGCGGCTCGCGCGCGATCCAGCCTTCGCGTCCGCGCTGGACGTCCCCTTCCCCTCGCTCGAGGGCTACCTCTTCCCGGACACCTACGCCTTCGCGTGGGGGGTCACGCCGCAGCGGATCCTCGAGGTGATGGTCCGGCGCTTCCGCGAGGTCCTCGCCGCGGCCGAGGCGAAGCGCCAGCCGACGGTCCTCCTCTCCGAGCGTGAGCTGGTCACGCTGGCGTCGATCGTCGAGAAGGAGACGGGGCAGCCCGCCGAGCGCCCCCGGATCGCCTGCGTCTTCCACAACCGGCTGAAGAAGGGGATGCGGCTCCAGACCGATCCCACCGTGATGTACGCGACCTTCCTCCGGACCGGCCGATGGTCGAAGAACATCTCGAAGGCCGACCTGCTCGCGCCTCACCCCTACAACACCTACTCGACCGGCGGGCTGCCGCCCGGCCCCATCGCCAACCCCGGCGCGGCGGCGGTGGCGGCGGCGCTCTCCCCCAGCGACTGCGAGGACCTCTTCTTCGTCTCCAGGAACGACGGCACCCATTTCTTCTGCCCCGACCTGAAGTGCCACAACGCCGCCGTGCAGCGGTGGCAGGTGGAGTTCCATCGCCGCAGGCGGTGAGTGCGGCACCTACACGCGCCGGCCGAACCCTGTGGACATCGCGCGGGCCGTGGTAGCTTGCCGCCCCGATGACGCCCCCTTTCGACCGGCCGCCTGGCCGCAAGGCCCTAGCCGTGGCCGCCGCCGCCGCCTTCGTCGCGCTGCTCGGCGTGGCGATCGCCGGCGCGTTGGGCAGGGTCCGCGTCCCCCAACCTCCCGCCGCCATCACCGGCGTCCAGCCCGCGGCGCCCGCGCAGCCGCCAGACAGGTTCGAGGAGGAGATCCTCCGGCTCGGGCGGAACGAGACGATCTCCGTAGCGCTCACCCGCGCGAAGCTCGATCCGGCCGATCTCGTGGCGTCCATCCAGGCGCTCGACGGGATCTTCCAGTTCCGCAAGGCGCGCCCCGGCGACGCGCTCCGCGTGGAGCGGCGCGCAGGCGAGTCTGCGCTGCACCGGCTCTCGATCCGGCAGGGTGCGATCGACGAGTGGCTGGTGGAGCGCACTCCGGCTGGAGGGCTCACCGCCTCCAAGCGGCAGGTCAACGTCCGCACCGACGTCGCCCGGATCGCCGTGAAGGTCCGCAGCAGCCTCTACGAGTCGATCGAGGCCGCGCATGAGGATCCAGGGCTCGCCGTCCTCGCCTCCGACGTCCTGGCCTGGGACGTGGACTTCTACCAGGACGTCCGCAACGGCGACAGGATGCGCGTCGTGGTCGAGAAGGTGTTCGCCGACGACCGGTTCGTCCGGTTCGGCGAGGTGCTCGCCGCCGAGTACGACGGCGCGACGACCGGCCGGAAGCGGCTCTTCCGCTACACGGATCCCGAGGGGAGGACGAGCTACTTCGACGAGGACGGCCAGAGCGCGCAGCGCGGCTTCCTCCGATCGCCGCTCAAGTTCGCCCACATCACCTCGGGCTTCGGGAGCCGCCGTCACCCGCTCAAGGGGTTCGTCCAGCAGCACCCGGCCATCGACTACGGCGCCCCCACCGGGACGCCGGTCTGGGCGGTGGGGGACGCCTCGGTGAAGAGCGCCGGCTGGCTGGGGGCGTGCGGCAAGGCGGTCCAGCTCCGCCATCGGAACGGGCTCGAGACGCTCTACTGCCACCTCTCCGGCATCGCGGTCCACACTGGCGGCCACGTCAGCCAGAAGCAGGTCATCGGCTGGGTCGGCTCCACGGGCGCCTCGACCGGCCCGCACCTGCACTACGGCGTGAAGCGGAACGGCGCGTACCTCAACCCGCTCGCCCTCAAGCTCCCGCGCGAGGCGCCGCTGAAGCGCGAGTGGATGGACGGCTTCCGCGAGCAGATCGGACCGCTCCGGGCACGGCTGGACGCCGAGCCCGTCGCCATGCGCTGACGCGCCTGCCGGCCGGCGCGCGCTCCTGCGC
>JBAVTL010000033.1:0-3823 GCA_049696175.1 Anaeromyxobacteraceae bacterium | reverse complement strand
CCGCTACGACGACCGGCGCGGCCTCGAGGCTGCCGGCGTGGAGCTCGAGCGCTGGGCCTGGGATCGCCCTGACGAGCGCTGGCTTCGCGAGCAGGCCAATCCGTTCCGATCGGGCGGTGCGTACGCGGAGCCGCCTCCCGGTTGGCGGCCGTACTGACCGTGTTCAGGCGCGCTCCGGCCTGCTCGGACGAACCACCAGGTCGAGCGCAGCTCCGTGCCGGAGCCGCACCACGCTGAAGTGGCGGACGTCGCGCGTCGCGACGCGCGCCACGCCAACCTCCTCCGCCAAGGCCACGACGGAGGCGTCCACGAGCCCTAACCCCAGCTCCACGTACTTCTTGTCGATCTCCATCGCGCGAGCGAGGGTCGCGGGGGTAGGAGGGGCGTAGGTGAACGCCCCCCGGGAAAGATCGGAGATGAACTCGCGCATGGCCGGCCGCTCGGTCCGCAGGAAGTAATCGACCTCGGCGAGCACAAGCCCTGGCACGTATCGCGTCCGGGCCGCGTCGATGGCTTCGCGGAACGCGCGATGGTCGGGTGCCGCCGCGACGAGGTAGTCGAGGATGGCGCCTGTGTCGCAGATCAGCGCCGGCTCGCTCATCGACGCCGGCCGCCGAAGAGCTCGTCCTCGTCTCCGCGCTCGGGAAGCTTCGCGCGAACGACCCCCGCCGACCTGGGCTTGGGATGTTTCCGGTACTGCTCCAGGACGAGGGCCAGCTGCTGGCGGACGAACTCGGATCGGGAGGTTCCGCGCGCCTCCGCCGCCAGCGTGAGGAGCGCGTCCATCTCCGGCTCGAGCGCGATCGTGGTGGCCTTCTTCCTGACGAGTGCCATGAAGGTAATGTTACTTCCGTGGCGCCACGGCCGCAACGCGCCCGAGTTGACCATCCAATGACCCTTCGCAACCGGCGTGCCGAGGCCGAGGGCCGAAATCATGGCGGCTTCAGTGATGCGACGGTCCGCGCCGCGGACTCACCATCCGCGGGCGCCTGCTCTTGGTTTGGTGGCATCCATGCGGCGAAACGTCGCAGGTTCATGCTCGAGCAGTCCGCTCGACCATCCCTGAATGTGACGATCGCGTTACAGTCCGTGACCGACTGCGTTCCACGTTGCCGCAGCCCTCGTCGCACTCCAGGAGGATCGCTCGATATGCCCAGGTGCTCTCGTCTAGCTGCGTTGGCAGCCGTCGTGCTCGTTCCCACACTGACCCTCGCCGCCGATGGGCTCAGCTACAGCGGCTCCTCGACCATTGGGCAGGCGATCCTGGAGGCGGCGGGCGCCAGGAAGGCCTTCGAGGCTCAGTCGGGCGTCAGGTTCACCTCGTTCGAGGTCCCGGGCTCTGGCAAGGGGCTCGACGCGCTGATCGCCGGGAAGGTGACCGTCGCCGGCGCCTCCCGTCCGCTCAAGCCGGCCGAGAAGGCCAAGGGCGTCCTCGGCACCGTGATCGGCTACGACGCCGTCGCGGTCTTCGTGAACAAGGACAACCCGGTCAAGGATCTCTCCAAGGAGCAGCTCAAGGGGATCTTCACCGGCAAGATCAAGAACTGGAAGGAGGTCGGCGGGAAGGACGCGCGAATCATCGTCAACACGGAGATCCAGGGGGCCAAGCGCGCGACGATGGAGATGTTCAACGAGATGGTGATGGACAAGGCCGCCTACGGCGCCGGCTTCAAGGAGATCGACCTCCCCAAGGACCAGATCGTCGAGGTCGCCCGCACGCCCAACGGGATCGGCACCCCCAGCCTCGGCCTGCTGTCTGCCGTCCCTCCAGACGTCCGCGCCAAGGTGAAGGCGATCCTGGTGGATGGCGTCGCGCCGACGCACGAGGACATCCAGTCGGGCGCCTACCTGATCAGCCGCCCGCTCAACCTCGCCACCCTGGGCGCGCCCAAGGGGGACGTGAAGGCCTTCGTCGACTTCATGCTCTCGCCGCGAGGGCAGGCCTTCGTGGCGAAGGACTTCGTCCCGGTGCGCAAGGCGCGCTGACGTGCGACACCCCAGGCTCTCCCTCCCAAGGCTCGGTGACCTCGCCACAGGCGTCTCGATCCGCGCCAAGATGACGGTGCTGGCCGTCTCGGTGCTCGGCGGCTTCGCGCTGTCCCTTGCGCTCGGCTCCTACCTGAACCAGCGCGTGCGCATCGGGGGTGCGGTCTACGCGAAGATCACGGAGGACCGGATCCTGATGGAGCTGGTCGCGCTCCAGAAGGCCGATCTCAACCAGGTGATCGCCGAGCTCGGGTCGATGGCCGACGAGGGGGAGAACCTCGACGCCGTCAAGGCGACCCGCGAGACCATCGAGATCCTGAAGGGCGCGATCGAGGGGCGCTTCGACGCCATCCTCGCGCTGCAGCTCGCGGACGAGAAGCGGCTCGCCGTCGACGACGCCCGCGCCACCTGGGCGGAGTTCTACGCGGCGATCGACAAGAGCATCATGCCCGCGCTGGAGTCCGAGCGGGCCGCGCTCGCCCGCCGCATCATCCGCGGCGTCCAGCAGCGGCGCTACGAGCGCTTCAGCGAGCAGGTCACGGCCCTCGTCGAGATGATCCGGGCCGAGACGCTGGATCGCGAGGCCGCGGCGCTGTCGCTCGCGAGGCGGCTGGAGACCGCCAGCCTGGCCGTCAACGCCGCGGTCTTCGTGATCGTGCTCGTCATGCTCTGGCGGATCACCCGCTCCCTCACCCGCCGGATCGAGCGGCTGAATCGCTTCGCCCAGCACGTCGCGGAGGGGGATCTCACCGAGATCCTCGAGGCCGGCGCCGGCGGGGACGAGGTCGGCCAGCTGATGCTGGCGGTCAACCAGATGGTCGAGCGGCTGCGCGAGGTGGTCGGGCGGGTCCGCGGGATCTCGGGCGTCGTCGCAGCGGCGAGCCGCGGCATGCAGGCGAGCACGCAGCAGCTCACGCAGGGGGCCTCCGAGCAGGCCGCCGCCACCAGCGAGACCTCCGCCTCGATGGAGGAGATGAACGCCAACATCCGGCAGAACGCGGGGAACGCGAACGCGACCGAGGCGATCGCGGTCCAGGCGGCGACCGACGCGCGCAGCGGCGGCGACGCGGTCTCCGAGACGGTCCGCGCGATGAGCGAGATCGCCGAGCGGATCGGGATCATCGAGGAGATCGCCTACCAGACGAACCTCCTCGCGCTCAACGCGGCCATCGAGGCCGCCCGGGCGGGGGATCAGGGGCGGGGGTTCGCCGTGGTGGCCGCCGAGGTCCGGAAGCTGGCCGAGCGGTCCCAGAAGGCGGCGGCGGAGATCTCCAGCGTCTCCTCCCGCAGCACGGAGGTGGCGGGCAAGGCCGGCGAGCTGCTGCTGAAGATGGTGCCGGACATAGTCCGGACCGCGAAGCTCGTGCAGGAGATCGCGGCCGCCAGCAAGGAGCAGGCGGCGGGCGTGAATCAGACCAACGAGGCGCTGCAGCAGCTCGACGGCGTGACGCAGCAGAACGCCTCGACCACAGAGGAGCTCGCCGCCACGGCGGAGGACCTCGCGACGCGGGCCGCGGAGCTCGAGAGCGCGGTCGCCTTCTTCCGGGTCGACGGTGGCGCCGCGCTCGCGCGCGCCGCGGGTTCTGGTCTATAACTCCGGTTCTCCTGGAGTTTCCCCCAAGAGGTTCGCTTGCTGAAGCTCACATCTTCGGATCCCTCCTTCCGCGCCGCGTGGGCGAAGCTCTGCGCGCGCGGCTCCGACGAGGACGAGGGGCCGGTCCGCGACGCGGCCGCCCGCATCGTCGCCGACGTCCGCGCCCGCGGCGACGACGCGCTCCTCGAGCTCACCCGGCGCTTCGACCGCTGGGAGCCCGGCACCGGCGGCGGGCTCGTCGCC
>JBAVTL010000032.1:0-5583 GCA_049696175.1 Anaeromyxobacteraceae bacterium | reverse complement strand
GAACCCGCCGGCGGTGGCGCTGCCGCAGGACAAGACGCGATCCACGACGCGGACGCAGTCGAGCCCCGGAGGCGAGGGGTACAACGAGCTGACGTTCGAGGATCAGGCAGGGCAGGAGGAGCTCTTCGTCCGGGCGGAGAGGGACGAGAACGTGGAGGTCGGCGACGCGCACGCGACGAAGGTGCGCGCGAACGAGCGGACGAAGGTGGGGAAGGACCGCTCGACGCGGGTGCTGGGGAACCAGTCGCTGGAGGTTAAGCGCGAGGACTCGTCGGGGATCGGCGGGAACGCAATCCTGACGGTGGCCGGGGGGCGCGAGACGCAGGTCGCCGGGAGCCAGACGGAGCAGGTGGGGCTCGGGCAGACGGTGACGGTGGGCGGGGCGCAGGACGTCACCGTGGCGATGGCGTCGGTGGTGTCGGTCGGCGCGGCGGCGGCGTTGAACGTGGGCGGGGGCTACGCGGTGAACGTCGGCGGAGCGATCAACGAGCTCGTCGGCGGGATGAAGTCGAGCGAGGTCGGCGGCGCGTCGATCGTGGAGACGGGAGCGCACTCCGAGGAGCGGGTGGCGGAGGACCGGACTTCGACGACGAAGGGTGACGCGCAGTTCAGCATCGACGGGGCGGTGCGGACCATCGTGGACGGGAACGTGACCGACACGGTGGACGGG
The DNA here is from genome assembly GCA_049696175.1 of Anaeromyxobacteraceae bacterium. GTDB lineage: Bacteria > Myxococcota > Myxococcia > Myxococcales > Anaeromyxobacteraceae > DATIVK01. Next base: position 4,913 of record JBAVTL010000032.1, on the reverse strand, counting down.
AAGGTGACGATCCGGGCGGAGGACCTGTTCGGCTGCATGTTCGGCGAAGGGACGATGCAGGCGGACAAGATCAGCATCGTGGTGGGCGGGAAGTTGGTGATGTCGCTGGAGAAGAACGGGACGCTGCAGTTCTTCGGCAAGACGCTGACGGTGGACGGGAAGCAGATCAAGCTGAAGGGCGGGAAGATCAAGAAGGTGGCGGCGGGGACGGCGGGCGACGGAGAGGCCGACGCCGTATCCCTCGATCCCAAGTCCACCGCCTTCGTCCTGGTCGAGGACGCCAACGGGCAGCCGCTCCGCGGCGTCCGGTATCGCGCGAAGCTTCCCGATGGCTCGGTCCTCGATGGCAAGACCGACGCGAACGGTTACGCCCGGGTTCCAGCGGCGAGTGCAAGGGACGTGAAGGTCACGCTCGTGGACCACGACAGGTCGGCCTGGAGCGAATAGGCGGCGGAGGACGAGATGGCGCGTCACGTGGTCAAGCAAGGTGAGTGCTTCGCGAGCATTGCTGCTCGCTACGGGTTCGCCGACGCGAAGACCGTCTACGAGGATCCGCAGAACGCGGAGTTGCGGCAGCGCCGCCCGGAGTCCGGTGTGCTCGCTCCGGGGGATGAGGTGTTCATCCCGGAGCGGAAGGCGAAGGAGGTGTCGGTGAAGGTCGGGGAGGTCGGCAGGCTAGTCGTGCAGGTCCCCGAGCGTTCCCTGCATCTCACGATGCTCGACGGGGAAGATCAACCGATCGCCGATACCCCCTTCGTGCTCGAGGGCGATGGGGTGACTTGCGTGGGGACCACCGATGGCTCTGGCGCCCTCGACGTCGTCGTCCCCGCGACGATGCGGAGGGCCGCGCTCGACGTCGGCGGGCTCTGCTGGGCCATGGAGATCGCTGCGCTCGATCCGGTGGATGGGACGACGGACGGGGGGCGCGCCGGGGTCTGCGGCCGGCTCACGAACCTGGGCTATGACGCGGGAGAGGTGAGTTCCCAAGGCGACGATTGGCTGCGCGCGTCCCTTCGCGCCTTCGAGGCCGACCACAACGTCGACCGCTCTTCCTTCGATGACTCACCTACGGTGCGCAAGCTGAGGGAGATCCACGGATGTTAGGGTCGCAGGCGGTCCTGGGGTGGGTTCGTTCATTCTTCAACGACGAGCCCACGGCCGCAGCGGGCGCGCCGTCGCGGGCCTTGGTGCCCCCCGGCGCCCCTGCGACGCTCTCCGCAGGATGCAATGCGACCCCCTGCTTCGTCTGCGCGCTGCGAAGGACCATCGAGCAGACACTCATGCGGGACCGGAGGCTCGAGGGAGCCCTCCGCCGCGACGCCGAAGCACGAGATCGAAGGAGCAGGAGGCCGATTGCTCCCGCGGCCGGAGGCGGGGCGCCGCCGCCGGCGACGGATGTTGAGCGCCCGCTGGGCTCGCAGCCGCTGGAGCTTCACCTGATCGGGCTGCGCCGGGAAGGGTCGATCTCAGACGAGTTCGACGATCGGATGCTGATCGTGACGCGCCTGCCGACTGTAGAGCAGGCGCAGAATGTCAAGGATGCGGTCGAGCCCGGGCTGCTTCAGGCGCTTCAGGGGGCGGCACAGGCGGCGCCGGATGCCGTGAGGGTGGTGACGTGCAGCGGGGGTGCCTGGCTAGTCGGGCTGCTCTCGATAAGCACTGACCCTGGACTCGCCGCGCGGAAGGAAGACCTGCGCGCTTCCCTCGCCCAGATCGAGAGCCAGGTCGAGAAGAACAAGGCCGACCTCGAGGCCGCCCGGCAGCGCAAGAAGCAGCTCGACGAGGTGGAGGTGCCGAAGGCGAGGCAGGATCTCGACGCGGTCAACGAGGCGCTGCAGGCCGCCCGGGACGCCGCGAAGAAGGCGAAGGAGGAGTTCGACAAGGAGTTCGCCGGGTCCAGGAGGCAGCGCCCCGAGTTGACGGCGAAGCAGCAGACGCTGCAGGCGAAGAGGAGGGAGTTGAGCTCGGCGACGGAGAAGGCGGCGCAGGCGAGCAAGGCGTACAACGCGAAGAACAGGAGCGCCGCCGAGGCCGCCAAGCCGATCGCTCGTTGCGAAGCTGCCTCGGAGAAGCTGAAGAAGGACCAGGCCGATCGGAAGGTCGCCTTCGAAAAGGTCGTCGCTGCGAAGGCTGCATCGGCGATCCCCCTGAAGGACGGCAAGGAGGGGTGGCTCGCCGAGGGGAGAGCGCTCATGCTCCCGGGCCATTTCGCGAACCAGTACCGCTACTTCGTCCACCTCACCAACTCGGCCGAGAGGTTCTCGAAGAACACGAGCTTGACCGCGCTGGCGACGACCACCGAGTTGCACGGTTTGCGCGCCTTCTCGGGCCGGCACGTGAGGGAGCACGCGCACGAAAGGGAGTTCTCGTCCGGACAGGTCCTGGTGAGCGAGGTGAGAAGCCAGACGGCGGCGGCGCGGCGCTACCTGGCCGACGAGGCCGTCCTGATCGTCGCGGGAACGGGGCCGGGAACGTCCGTCGCCGTTCGCGAGACGGCGGGTGGAAGGGAAGTGCCGCTGGCCGATGGGGACGTGGTCCTGCTGCGGAAGAACGTCGGCGGGACGAACATGCACCGCGCACACAACGCGCCTGGGCTGCCGGGCGCCGACGGAAGGCTCCACGGGCCGGCGAGGGCGTCCTTGACGGTCGCGAACTGGTCGGAGGGTTGCCAGGTCTTCCCCTCCTCGGTCGAGTTCAACCTGTTCATCAGCCTCTGCGCCGTGTCGAAGCGGTGGCGCTGCGTCTGCCAAAAGGGAGGAACGCGAGGCGCGGGTTGCAGCGTGCTGGAGGCTGGAGCCGGCGAAGCGCTTGGTGCCGGAGAGGAGGCGCTCGTGAAGGGGTTCGGGAAGGACTTCCTGGATGCGGCCGGTGATTTCAACAGGACCTACATCCCGGAGAAGGGAGTCCCTCCGCCTGGCAACGCAGAACGTGCCCAGAAGCTCCGACGGATCAAGGAGCTGACGTGGAATGACGAGGACCGCGCGAAGCTGACGGAGTTGATGAAGAAGAAGAAGGATCTGGTCGCGAAGTGTCAGGAACTGAACCGCCAGGACACAAAAGACCTGACGGAGTTCGAGTCAAAGCGATCCCGAAGGCTGAACGACGCGGAGACCCGGGAGTTGGAGCGTCTGGAGGGCGATAGAGCCAGGTGGCGCCGCGACTACCTCCGAGAGAAGACCCTCCGGCTCGCCGCAGACCACCTTCGCTCCTGTGACGTGACCGACAAGTGCGGAGTGCGCTTCTCCTACACGCTCATCGAGATGGCGTCAGCGGAGCTCGGCTCTCTCGAAGCGGCCTTCAAAGAGAGTCGAAACAGAGCTTGGGACGGGCGGCTGGGTTGATCTCAGGGGATCGTCGACGTCATCGGGTGGTGGCCGCCGGCGCTTGAACGCAGCGGAAGCCGACGGACGGCGATCCGTTGCTGATTTCACTCGCCTGACGCATGGTCGCCGCAATGCCAAATGCCTCGTCCTCCCGCCAGCTCCCGCCCCGAACAATACGCTCCCCCCTCCCGCCCCGCGTCGCGGTCCACTCGTAGACGCTCCCCGCCATGTCGAGCACTCCCTGGGGCGTGACGTCGAGCGGATGGGAGCCGCCCGGGCAAGTCTGCTCGCGCCTGTCCTTCCCCGTGTCGTTTCCCGGGCCGCTCCAGCAGGGCTGAGAGGAGGGGGGCTCGTTGCCCCAGGGGTAGGTGTTGCCGGCGGGGCCGCCACGAGCGGCCCACTCCCATTCCTCCTCGGTGGGGAGACGCTGAAGGTGGACGTCGCAGTAGTGGTCGGCCTGAGTCCAGGTGACGTAGTTGATGGGGTGGGCTGGGTAGAGGTGGTACGTCGCCCATGACGGCTTGAACAGCCCCTCGCTCGAGCATCGGTCCACGTCGACGCAGAACTGGTAGTTGCCCGCGCTGACCTCGGTCCTGTCGATGCAGAAGGACTCGACCTTCACCTTCCGCTTGGTGGCGCCGAGCACGTAGGAGCCCCCGGGGAGGAGCGCCATGTCGGCCGGGCAACGCGGCGCGGGAGCGGCAGTCGCCAGAACGGGCGGCGGCGACGCCTTCCCGGTCGCCAGGGGAGCCGCCGTCGGCGCGGCAGGAGCGGGGGGCTTCGAGTCGGCCCCGCCCCTCCCGCAAGCGACGCCTGGCAACAGGCAGGCGATCAGCGCGAGTGCCGCGGGGTGGAAGGGAAGCAGAGGGAGTGGACTCATACGCGAAGTATATTGCACGGACAAAGAGCGATGGCGTCGATATCCGGAGCGGGCTCAAGGGGAGCTACTGCGGATGACGCACTCCGCGACGCAGGAGCTTTCGAGCGGCGGCGCAGGCGAACGGAGCGCGAGCTACGAGAACGCGTTCGAGGGGATCGACGCGAAGCGCGCCTACCGGCCGAAGCGGTGCACGCCACCGCCGAAGATCAAGGGGATCCAGACGGCGATCGTGGTGGGGCCTCCCGGAGAGGAGGTGCACGTGGACCGGTGGGGCCGGATCAAGGTGCAGTTCCACTGGGACCGGGAGGGGAAGAAGGACGACCGAGCGAGCTGCTGGGTGAGGACGGGGCAGGCGTGGGCTGGGCCCGGGATGGGGAGCCACTTCGTGCCGCGGGTGGGGCAGGAGGTGGTGGTGAGGTTCCTGGACGGGAACCCGGACCGTCCGCTGGTGACGGGGGCGATCTTCAACGGTGAGAACCCGCCGGCGGTGGCGCTGCCGCAGGACAAGACCCGCTCCACGACGCGGACGCAGTCGAGCCCCGGAGGCGAGGGGTACAACGAGCTGACGTTCGAGGATCAGGCGGGGCAGGAGGAGCTCTTCGTCCGGGCGGAGAGGGACGAGAACGTGGAGGTCGGCGACGCGCACGCGACCCGCATCCGCGCGAACGAGCGGCTCACCGTCGCGAAGGACCGGACGAAGCGGGTGCTCG
>JBAVTL010000031.1:0-2050 GCA_049696175.1 Anaeromyxobacteraceae bacterium | reverse complement strand
GGCATGCAGTACCGAAGGCTTTTGGAATGGCATTTTCCTTAAAGAGAAAATTTGATGGAACAATGAGCGACAATAAGTCCAAATCATATCTGACTAAGGTTTTTTCTTATATGACTGATGAACAAATTTCAGCTCGCGATCCAAATGGCGAGATAGCGGGCTGGTTCAGTAGGATGGTACAAACAATTATAAAATAACATGGTCTCTCTACGATCAGGGATATCGATACGAATTGATAGAGAATTTATGATTTAATGCAGCTGTATAGATGAAAGGAGAAAGCTTTGGTGCAAGCACTATGAAGCCTCTGGGGTCGGACCAAAACGAGGTTCCAACCAAACCTATTGGACCTCCCAAGACTCAGGCAGGTCGGCTGTCCTTATATTGTGAATGAATGAGGGTGACACACTGGCAATCTACATGACTTCAGAATCTTCCTTTCAAATGAACACATATTGGAAATCCCTTTTCCTCGTATTTTTAGCCTTCCTTGGTACAGAAGCTTGCGCCGATACGTACAGCTATGAGGACGCTGGCGGAACCATGGTCTTCACCGACAACCCAGCAAATATCCCTCAGAAACGGGTGAAGGTGAGACGAATTCCTGACGAAGCGGGGAGCACCAGGCCTGTAACGAGCGCTGCAAGTTCTCCGGCGCCGGCTGCAAATCCTCAGCCTGCCCGGACGAAAGAACCGGAAGTTCACCGGCAGAATATGTTCTACGAAATCGGCGGCCGCACATTCATGGATATACGACGGGAAATCAACCGCCGCAGCCCCACACGAATTAACAATAAGCTGGCGATTGCCTGGTGCAGTTGGCAGGTCAATTGGAACATACATACCCGCAAAAAGGAAAACCGCTGTGAGGTCGACTTCATTGACACCCGCGTGGCGGTCTCGATCACCATGCCCCGCTGGGTCAACTACGCTTCGGCAGGTGTCGGAATGAAAGAAGCGTGGGATCTGTATTACGCGTCGATACTGACGCATTAGGAGACGCACGCCAGCCACGGGGTAACTGCTGCACGCGACATCCAACGTCGCCTCGAAGATTTGGGGGGAAGTTCCTCCTGCAAGAGCATCCAGGAGGAGGGTGGACTTCTGGCCTCCAGGATAATCAAAGAGTACAGAGAAAAAGATGTGGAGTTAGACCGCGTATCCGGCGACGATTTCGACACGATTACCGACGTTGAGATAGCCGGCGACAAGCGTGAAGGGGTGCTGGGACGGCAATACCCCGCCCACAGGAACGCGCAACCCCGCTGAGTTCCCCCTCTCCCCAGCCCTCTCCCACGAGGGGAGAGGGGGCAAAGGAATGATCCCGCCGCCAGAGAGCAAAAGCCCCCCACCTGCGGAGTTTAAAAGTTCCCCCGCCCTTTATGGGAGGGGGTCAGGGGGAGGGTGAAGAGGGTGAAAGAAAACCATGTCCTTGAATCTTACGGAAACAGCGCGAAAATTGAGAAAAGAATCTACCGAGGCAGAAAAACTGCTCTGGAAGCATCTGCGGGCAAAGCAGGCTCATGGCCTGAAGTTCCGTCGTCAGGAACAGATTGGCAGATTTATTGCCGATTTTGTTTGTTACGAGCGAAACTTGATAATTGAGGCGGATGGCGGGCAACATACAGTTGAAAAGGAAAAGGACGCTGAAAGAACTGCATGGCTGAACTCTCAGGGTTTTACGGTACTGCGGTTCTGGAATAACGAAATCTTGACTAATCCTGAGGGGGTGCTTGAGGTTATATGTAAGGCCTGTACACTCCCTCTCCCCAGGCCTCTCCCACGAGGGGAGAGGGAGAGAAAGATCCCCCCGCCCTTTATGGGAGGGGGACAGGGGGAGGGTAAAGTCAATATTACAGCTCCTCTGGAATAAAAGCTACAATCTCATCAATGGATTCAACTCCAGCAGTCAGCATCACCAACCGGTCAACTCCCAGCGCAATTCCGGCCGACGACGGCATCGTTGCAAGTGTATCAAGAAACGGCTCCGGCAGCGGCAGCTCCGGCTGGCCGGCGCATCCGCGGGCGCGGTTGGCCTCTTCAAAACGGC
>JBAVTL010000030.1:0-2393 GCA_049696175.1 Anaeromyxobacteraceae bacterium | reverse complement strand
GGGAGGCGGGGCCGACGCGGCGTGGCGTCGAGTACGACGCCGCCGATCCGTCGGCCTCGGAGGCGCTCGCGTCGCTCGGCCGCGCCCGCGCTCAGAAGGCGGTCCTCGAGTACCTCCTCGCCCGCGGGCGGATCCCCGTGGAGGAGCTGAAGGCCGCCTTCCCGCGCGGCCGCCCCGCGCTCCAGGCGCTCTCGAAGCGGGGGCTCGTCCGGCTGGAGACCGAGACGCCGGTGGCGAGCGGGGGGCTCCTCCCGGCGGAAGGCAGCCCCCTCCCGCTCACGCCCGCGCAGGCCGAGGCGCTCGCCGCCGTCATCGCCTCCTTCGGGAGCTACCAGCCCTTCCTGCTCCACGGCGTCACCGGCTCGGGGAAGACCGAGGTCTACCTCCAGGCGATCGCCCGCGCGCGCGACGCCGGCAAGGGGGCGCTCGTGCTCGTCCCGGAGATCGCGCTGACCCCGCAGCTCTCCGGCCGCTTCCGCGCGCGGTTCGGCGACGACGTCGCGCTCCTCCACTCGGGGCTCTCGCCCGCGGAGCGTCACGCCGAGTGGCTGCGGCTCCGGAGCGGCGAGGCGCACATCTGCGTGGGCGTGCGCAGCGCCATCTTCGCGCCGGTGCAGGAGCTCGCCGTCATCGTCGTGGACGAGGAGCACGACGGCAGCTTCAAGCAGGAGGACGGCCCCGCCTACCACGCGCGGGATCTCGCCGTCGTCCGCGCGAAGATCGAGGGGGCCGTCGTGGTCCTCGGCTCCGCCACGCCCTCGCTCGAGACGCTGGAGAACGCCCGGCGGGCCCGCTACCGCCTCCTCTCGCTCCCCACGCGGATCGACGACCGGCCCATGCCCGCGGTGGAGCTCGTCGACCTCTCGCGCCTCCGGAAGGCGAAGAAGCTCCCTGGCCTCGGCCTCCTCTCGCCGCCGCTCGCCGAGGCGCTCGGCGAGACGCTCGCTGCCGGGCAGCAGGCGATCCTCTTCCTCAACCGGCGCGGCTACCAGACGCTCGTCGTCTGCGACGCGTGCGGCCGCGAGGCGAGGTGCCCCCAGTGCTCGGTGTCGCTCACCCTCCACCAGCGGCGCGGCCTCCTCGTCTGCCACTACTGCGGCCGATCCGAGCCCATGGACGCCGTCTGTCCCGACTGCGGCGGCCTCCGCTTCGGCTTCGGCATCGGGACCGAGCAGGTGGAGGAGGCCGTGAAGGAGGGCTTCCCGCGCGCGCGGATCGGACGGCTCGACCGCGACGCCGTCGGGAGCGCCGACGACGCCGCGGCGCTCCTCGCCCGCTTCGCCCGGCGGGAGCTGGACGTGATGGTCGGTACCCAGATGGTGACGAAGGGGCACGACTTCCCTGGCGTCACGCTCGTCGGCGTGATCCTGGCCGACACCGCGCTCGCCCTCCCCGACTTCCGCGCCGCGGAGCGCACCTTCCAGCTCCTGACGCAGGTGGCGGGGCGCGCAGGCCGCGGCGCCGACGCGGGGCGCGTCCTCATCCAGACCTTCAACCCCGGCTCCCCCGCCATCACCTGCGCTGCGCGCCACGACTACGCCACCTTCGCGGAGGCTGAGCTGGCCCGCCGCAGCGCGATGGGCTACCCGCCCTACGGCCGCATGATGGCCGTGCGCGTCGAGGGCTCGGAGGACGGGGCCCGGGAGTGCGCCGAGGCGCTCGCCCACGCCGCCCAGCCTTCCCTCGCTCACGGCGTCTCGCTCCTCGGTCCGGCGCCCGCAGCCATCGAGCGGATCCGCGGGAGGAGCCGGTGGCACCTGCTCTTCAAGGCGCCGGGGCCACAGGCTCTACACCAGGTCCACCGGGCCCTCGCCCGCGTCGCCCACCGCCCCCCCGGGGGCGCGAGCGTCCGGTTCGACATGGATCCGTACTCGATGCTCTGAGCCGGGCAGGGGCCCCGGCTCCGGCGTCCGTCCCCGATATCGGGCGCCACTGAATTCTTCACGGAGCCCGGTTACTTGGCGCACCTCGGGGCGCGATCCATAATCCGGGCCCCGTGGCGCGCATCCTCCTGGTCGACGACGACATCGCCGAGATCTCGGCCGTGAAGCGCGTGCTCTCGCGCGCAGGGCACCAGCCCGTCCTCGCGACCAACGCCTCCGACGCCCAGACGGCGATCGAGTACCAGTGCCCTGACCTCGTCATCATCGGGGCCACCTGCGAGGGGGGACGTGGGATCGAGCTGACCCGCCTGCTCGCGGAGGCGGACGCGACCGCCAACGTCCCGCTCATCGTGCTCGGAAACGCACCGGACGCCGCGCCGACGGCGAGCCAGCTGCCGCGCCCGGTCGATCCCGCGCAGCTGTCCGAGTTCGTCAAGGCGGCGGTCGGCGAGGGGACGGCGCCGCAGCCTGCCCCGCCCGCGCGCCGGCCCTCCCCCGCAGTCACGGCGC
>JBAVTL010000029.1:0-4858 GCA_049696175.1 Anaeromyxobacteraceae bacterium | reverse complement strand
GCGCAGGAGGCTTGCCGTACTTCTCGGTGAGCCGCCGGTTGACCACCGCCGGGGTCGGGGACTGCTCCAGGACCTCCTCGCGCAGCTCCTGCCAGCCCGACTCGGAGAGCCGCCCGGAGGCCTCGGCCCGGGAGAGGACCTCGATCACCTCGAAGGGCGGGGCGCGCGGCTCTCCGCGCGGCCGCGCCAGCCCTGGCTCATGGCGCTCGAGGAAACCGAAGCTCGCCAGCAGCTTCTCCGCGGTCTGCTTGCGGATGAAGAGCTCGGCCGTGCAGTACCGCTCGAAGCTGGCGTGGCCCCACTCCCGCCACGCCTCGTCGCGCTTAACCTGCACGAGCAGCCGCGCCAGCTCGACCCAGGAGGCCTTGTAGCGCCGCGCCGCCTCGAGGATCCGGCGCCTCGGGGAGCCTTCGGGCAGCTCCTCGATGCGCCCCGCGATCCGCTCGGCGGTGGAGGTCATCGCCCGATCCCGAAGGTCAGCGCGACGGTCGGGCGCTGGCCGGGGAACGTGTCGAACTTCCACGCCGCGAACTTGCGCACGAGGCAGTCCTTGAGCGGGCCGTTCTTGAAGCGCGGCTCGTCGATCCACACCTGCGCCACCCGACCGTCGTTCCCGACGGCGAACTCGAGGGGGATGTTCCCCGAGAACTCGGGGGACCGGGCCGCCTCCGCCTTGAAGCACTCCGCGAGCGTCCGCTGCTCGCGTGCGACGACGGCCTGGATCCGGCCGGGATCGTACTGCGCAGCGATGAGGTCGCCACCGCTCGCGCCCCCGCGGGGCGCCCCGGACGTTCCCCCTGGAGCGCCTGGGCCACGCTTCGCGCGCCCGTCGTCGAGCTGCTCGATGTCGACCGCGATCTCGTCGTCGGCGCGATGGCCCGTCCCGACGGTCGCGGCGACCGAGATCCGGATCCCGCTGCCGAAGTCCTCGAGGAGCGGGTTGTGCTGCGCCGACTTGGCCGCGAAGTACCAGGCCGCGTAGCCTCCGCCCCCCATCGCGGTCGCGAGCACCACTACGACCGCGATGAGCCCCCGCCGGCGCTTGCGCTGCCGCAGGAGCCGGGCGCCCGTGACCTCCAGCTCGACCCGGAGCGCGGCCTGCGCCTTCCGCGCGTGGACCATGAAGACCGGCACGTCAGCGACGGTCTGCCAGGTGCCGTCGCCCTGCGAGACAGGCGTGTCCGCGTCGAGCTCGCCCTTGTAGAGCATCTGCGCGATGCGGCGGGAGGGGATGGGACCGAAGACCTTTCCGGTCTTCTTGAAGAGCCACTCTCCGCTCTCGAGAGCGGGATCGTCGATGTGCATTGGGCGTGGGTTCTCGGGCGCGTAAGGGCACGCGGCGCGTGCCGTCGAGGTATGGTCACGCTAGCAGACATGCCGAAACGCCGCTACGCCATCCGGCTCGCCTACGACGGCGGCCCGTTCCGAGGATTCCAGCGGCAGGCAGCCCTCCCGACCGTCCAGGAGCCGCTTCAGCGAGCGCTCCTGTCGGCGGGGGTCGTCGCGGGGATGGCCGTGGCGGCCAGGACCGACGCAGGCGTCCACGCCCTCGCGCAGGTGGTCAGCTTCTCCACCTCGGAGGAGATCGACCCCGACGGACTTCGCCGGCACCTCAACCGGGAGCTGCCGCCGGGGATCCTCTGCCTGGAGGTGCGGCAAGTACCTGCGTCCTTCCACGCCCGCGCGAGCGCCACCTCGCGGCGCTACGTCTATCTGGTCGGAGTGCCTCCCCCGCCTGGCATGAATGCGTACGCGTGGACGCTTCCGGACGCGCGCGCCTTTGACGGCGTGGGTCCGCGCGAGCTCGATGCCGCCGCGATGCGCGAGGCGCTCTCCTCCGCGCTCGGGAGCCACGACTTCGTGGGCTTCGCGCGCCCGGGGGCGCAGCAGAACACCGTTCGGGAGCTGCTCCGCGCCGAGATCGTCGTCGCCGAGTCCGAGCCGGTCGTCGCCTTCGTGCTCGAAGGGACCGGCTTCCTGCGCGCGATGGTCCGCAACCTCGTCGGGACCGTCGTCGCGGTGGGGCTCGGCCTCTCACCGACAGCAGCCGTCAGCGAGATCCTGAGGAACCGTGGCCGCTACCGCGGCGTGCGCGCGCCCGGATGGGGGCTCACGCTCGCGGCTGTGGAATACCCACCTGAGCTCTGGAGGCCGTGACCGGCACCGCGACCCGGACCAGCCTGAGACGGGCTATCGGACGGCACCCTGCTGGCGAGGTGGCGGCGCGTTGAGCCGCCAGGTGGCGGGGCGGCTCCGGACGAACCGGAGCTGCCCCAGCGCTCACCCAGGGGAAGGAGATCAATTCGCGCTCTCCTCGTCGAGGATCGGGAGCGCGCCGTACTTCGCGAGCAGATCGGCGACCGCCTCACGGAGGTAGTCCGACTGACGGACGCGCGTCTTCCTGGCCAGGTTGCGGAGCTCGTGGGCGAGCTGGGGGGGAAGCCGAACGAGCATCGGCTCCAGACGGGTCACGGAAGAGGAAGGCTGGGTGGCATCGATGTATTCGCTCATGTGATCTCCTGTAGGTAATGAAGGATGAATACCTACACGCTACCACCCGATAGCCACCTGGCAAAAAAATGTCCTCCTACTCGTATCGAAACTGGAGCCCGACGCCTCCGCCGAAGGAGACGATCCGGCTCTCACCGATGCCGGCGGACAGGAATCCGGACGTCAACACTCCGAAGTTCCTGTTGAAATCGTATATGAAACCCAACCCCACCAGCGGACCCACCGCCACGCGGTCCGCCACCGAGCCCCAGATCCCGACGTCGAAGAGCGTCTTGAACTCCTCGGTTCCGACGCACGCGCGATAGCGCGTATCGAGCGTCAACTTCACCCGATCGGCTCCCGTGCCGGTCCCTTGGAGCACCGAAAGGGTCGTTCCGAAGAAGACTTCGTCCCCATCACCCGAAGGGTCGAACCCCCACGCGACGCGAACGGCGCCACGATCGGCGCTCATCGACGAGTGCCCCGTCCAGATCACGTCCCTGACCGCCAACGCCTCGACGGTGGGGCCGCGCTGGTCGCGATGGTCGAAGCGCGGCTCCAGCGCTCCCGCGAGCCCCGGGATGAGCCAGACGACGGCAACGACGGCGCTGGCGGCGCCGCGCCTTCCTGGCAGGGACACGGTCCCGCTACTTCCGCTTCTTCGGCTTGGCGGCTGCCTTCTTGGCGCTCGCCTTCTTGGCCGCACCGACGGCCTTCCCCTTCTTCGGGGGCTTCCCGCGCCGGGGACGCTGCCCCCCGGTGAGCCGTCCGAACTCCGCAGGGCCGATCAGCTTCGCGTCCACGAGCCCCTGGAAGATCTTCAGGACGCACTGCTCGATCGACTCCTGATCCGTCCTGACCGTGACCTCCGCGCGCTGCGGCGGCTCGTAGGGGATGTCCACGCCGGGGACGTTCTTCGCCTCACCCGCGAGCGCCCTCTTGTAGGTACCCTCGGGATCCCGCTCCATCAGCTTGTCCATGGAGCAATCGACGAAGACCTCCGCGAAGCGCCGCGCCTCCTTGCGGAGCTGATCCCGCACGTCACGCCAGGGAGAGAGCGCGGCGCAGACGGCGATGCCGCCGGACCGCGCCACCGCCTTCGCGACGAAGCCGAGGCGGCGCACCGTGCGAGCGTAGTCCTCTCGCGAGTCGGTCAGCCCCTCGAGCAGCAGCGCCTTCGCCTCGCCGTCCTCGTCCAGGAGCTCAACGGCACGCCCGGAGGTGCTTAGCCGGTTCGCAGCGAGCTTCGCGAGCGTGCTCTTCCCGGCGCGCTTCATGCCCGTTAGCCAGATGACGAATCCGGACGACTGCATATCCATGTACCCTCCCAGGCGGACGCCCACCGGCCGACGTGCCCGCCGTCGCCGTCGAGATGACCGCGAAATTGCTGGCGATTATATCCGCGGAGCGGCCATATGCCAAATTGCCGCCACATCGACCCAATCCGGGATTGTCTCGTGGCATCAAATGGTTGGGGCGCTATCGGGCGATTTCGGCGCCGCAGGCGCAGCCCGCGAGCCTCGCGGTAGCCCGCACCGAGGGTACGCCTCGGGTCAGATCGATGCGCCGGCCAGTGGACGCCAATCCTGCCGCCAGCAGGAGGATCAGCTCCTCTGCGGCAAGCACGGACACGGCCGCGCCGCCCCGCGACGGCGGTCGTCCAGCGCCGCCGATGGACCTCGCGCAGGCGTAACATGGGGCCCCGGGCGGGACGGTAACCACCCCCCCACCCTCCCCGTCCGGCTCCATCACCACGTGAGGGATCCGCTCACGGCGCGAGCGCTCCGCCGCGGCGAGCGCCTGGGACACCGACGGGGCCATGATCAGTGCCGCGGTCGGGGCCGCCTCTGCCGGGAGCGGCTCGACGCGCACGAACCGGGACCGCTCCTGGAGCGCCGCCGCCGCGATCGCAGCCCTGGGTTCCCCTATGACCGCGGGAGGATAGAGCCACTGCCCCGCGTCGGCCGGCGCCACTCCCTCGGGGTCGTCGATCCAGATCGTCCCGACCCCCGCCAGGGCCAGATAAAGGATCCCCGGGACCGCGGCGCCGGAGGCGCCCACGACGCGCACACGCGCCGAGCCGAGCCGCTCCTGGCCTCCGTGGCCAACGGCAGGGATGACCAGCTGCCGGGAGTAGCGAGCGATGCGGTCCGCGTCGAGCGTCACGGTCGTCTCCTCAAGCGCCCGGCACGTGGCGGGCGTTGCAGGCGGTGCAGCCCTCGCGCCTGCGCACCATGACCAGCCTGGAGCGGGCGGAGCTGGCCTCGAACGCCAGCAGCCGGCCGACGTAGGCCCCGCGCTCCCCGGAGAGGAGCCGGATCGCCTCGGCCGCCATCAGCGCGCCCGCGAACCCGGCGAGCGCGCCCAG
>JBAVTL010000028.1:0-3382 GCA_049696175.1 Anaeromyxobacteraceae bacterium | reverse complement strand
GGGAGGCTCGGGCGGAGTCCGCGGCGGCGCGATGCGGACCCTGAGCGAGCGCGATCCCTCCACCCACGGCGCGTCGGGCGCCTGGGCCTCGATCCTGATCGCGCTCCCGCCGTCCTCCGGGTCGACGGCGACGAGACGGCACGCTATGCGCTCGGCGACCGCGTCCCCGCGCAGCTCGCACGCTGCGCCAGCCTCGGGCGGCGCGCCGTCCACGAAGGCGTCGATCACCCAGGTGCGATCGTCCACGATCGAGGCGAGGGGCGCGTCCTGCTCGACGCGCGCCTTGCCCTCCACCGCGAGGACGAGGAGCCCGGCCGCGGGAGCGACGAGCGGCACCTCCCTGGTGCCCTGCCCTGGACGTCCGCGCCGCGCCGCACGCCGCTCCTTCTCGAGGAAGTCACGGTAGACGGAGTCCTTCGCCGCGAGCGCCTCCAGCTCCTTGATCCGGGCGGCGGCGGCGGGATCGACGGGCGCTCGCCGCGTCGCGGCCGACGCGACCCGGAGGACGCCGATCCGCTCCCCTGCCTTCACCACGCTCCCGCTCGCCGCCTTCCAGATCACGATCCCCTTCTCCGTAGCCGTGAGCTCCGCCAGCGGCGGGTGCACGCGCTGTCGCACGGCCGCGGTCCGCCATGCTGGCGGCGGAGCCACGGGGAGCTCCGCCTTGAGAGAGACGGCCGGGGGTGGAGGCGCCGGGGGCTCGGATCGCCGCAGGTGGATGAACAGGGCCCCGGCACCACCCGCGAGCACGATCCCCGTGAGCGCCAGGCCGATGGCGATCCACCTCCTCGGGGGCTCGGCTGCGGGCGCCGGGTTCGCCGCTGGTCGCGGACCAGGGCGGAGGCCGATGGGGATCGCGGCGATCGTCTCCCCCCGCTCGATCGCCGCCAGGCGCTCCGCCGCCTCGGCGTTGCCGGGATCCGCGTCGAGCACGGCCTGGAAGTAGCTCGCCGCGTCCTGGGGCCGCCCCTGACGGACGAGCCGGAGTCCGGACTGGTAGAGGGAGCGCGTGGCCTCGTCCCACCTCTCGCGATCCGGCCGCTCTCCCTCGCCGGGCGCCTCCGCCGGCGCCGGGGACCCCATCGGCGCGAGGAAGCCGTAGCGCCAGAGCTGCCGGATGAACTTGTAGAGCCCGTCGAGGTCAACCGGGATGCCGAGCCGGACTCCGTTCTCCACGACGTCGGACGCGTGGCGGCGGCCGTCGAGCATCCGCGCGATCGAGAGCTCGAACTCGTAGAGCGTGAAGTGGCGGCCGGTCGCGGGATCCGTCACCTCGAAGAGGCCGGCGGAGCTCCCCTTCGCGATCGTGAGATCCCCCCGGAAGACGGGCACCGGGTCGGCGGGCGCGAGCGGCATGGGCTCCGCCGCGCCGGTCCCCGGCGCGGGCTCGCCGTCCGCGTCCCAGCCGAAGTCCACCAGCTCGTCGGGGGTCGGGGGCTCCTCCTCGGGAGGGAACAGGCCGCCGAGATCGACGGTCTTCGATGGTGGTCGGTTGGCCAATGCGCTTTCCGCGTGCGTACGGGGCGCTCTCCCGGGCGCTTCGCGCGGATAATACCCTGCGCGGCTGCCCGGTCCACGGACCCAGGGGCGACGGCTTGCCGGCGCGGGGGGCCCGCACATAGGCTCGCGTCATCGATGGCTCTGCTCCCGCTCGTCCTCGCGCTCACGGCGCTCACCGCGCACCCGTCCGCTCCCGCGCCGCTCCTGCGCGCCCTCTCGGACGCGCCACCGGGCGCCGCGCGCGCAGTCGCCGCGACCGCGTCGCTCGTCGGGAGGCGCTACCTCCTCTCGGCGCTGGGGGAGGGGGTCGCGCCGGACCGCGATCCCCGGTTCAGGCTCGACGCGTTCGACTGCGTCACCTTCGTCGAGACCGCCGTCGCGCTCGGCGCGTCGCGGACCCTGGACGAGGCGGCCCGGATCCTCGACGACGTCCGCTACGACGGCGCGCCCGCGTTCGACCGCCGGAACCACTACGTCGTCGCCCAGTGGACCCCGGCCAACGTGGCGCACGGGTGGATCGAAGACGTCGCGGACGCGGTGGCCGGCGAGGACGCGGTGGACGTCGTCGAGCAGTACGACGACCTGCGCTGGACGCGGCTCGCCCGGGCGGGCGCCACGATCCCGCACCTCGCGCCGGAGGCCTGGCCGCGCGGGACCTTCCGCGCGCGCATGGTGCCTGTCGCGCGGGTCCTGGCGCACGCAGATCGGATCCCCGAGGGGACCATCGCGTGGGTCGTGCGGGTGGACGCGCCGCTCCACCCGACGCGCGTCACCCACGCCGGGCTGGTGGTCGTCGGCCCGCGAGGCGACCGGCGCGTGCGCCACGCCACCGCCTCGGTCGGCACCATGCGGGTGATCGAGGAGCCGCTCGATCGCTTCCTCCGGCGCCAGGAGCGCGCCCACCCCGGGTGGCCGCTCTCGGGGCTCCTGCTGCAGCGGATCCGGGCGAACCCTGCGCGGGCGGAGAGCCTCGGCACCGGGGGCGGATTGGGGCGCGCCCCGGAGGGCGGTGAGTGATAGTCTCCGCCGCCGCACGACCGCTCCCGCCGTCCCGCGCGGCGCGGATCTGGCAAGGGTTGGAGCACTAACGTGGACAAGCAGAAGTTCTGGCGCGAAGTCCGGGGCTGGACCTACACGATCGTCGGCGTCCTCGCCTTCCGCGCCTTCCTCTACGAGGCGGTCTACATCCCGTCCGGCTCGATGATCCCGACGCTCCAGATCGGGGACTACGTCATCGTCGAGAAGTGGGCCTACGGCGCGCGCGTCCCCTTCACCCCGACGGCCCAGGTGACCTGGTCCTCGCCGAAGCGGGGCGACATCGTGGTGCTGCTGTCGCCGCCCGGAAACTCCACGACCGACGACCTCATCAAGCGCGTCGTCGCAGTCGCCGGCGACACGGTGGAGATCCGCGACGGTCACCTCGTGGTGAACGGCAAGCCGGTGCCGCGCCGCCGCCTCGACGGCGCGTGCCGATACTGGGACAAGCACGACGGCAGCCCGTGGCGCGAGGAGCCGTGCGTCTCCTTCGAGGAGAAGCTCGACGGTCACTCCTTCCAGACGCACTGCACCCCCTGGATGCCGTGCGGGGACGTCGCGAGCGCGGTCGTGCCGCCGGAGACCGTCTGGCTGGCCGGCGATCACCGCGACCACTCGGCCGACAGCCGGGTCTTCGGTCCCGTCCCGGTCGGCCGGATCAAGGGGCGCGCCTGGATGGCGCTCGCCTCATGGGGGCCGAGCGGCCCGCGATGGGACCGGCTCTTCCACAGCGTGAAGCACTGAGGCGACGGCGAGCGGGATCGCGGCCTCGACGGCCAGCGTGAGCCCCTCGCCGATCTCCTCCAGCTCGGCGACCTCCACGGCGACGACGTGGATGCGCGCAGGC
>JBAVTL010000027.1:0-2074 GCA_049696175.1 Anaeromyxobacteraceae bacterium | reverse complement strand
CGTCATCCCCATCTCCGAGGAGGGGCTCCTCGGCGCGGCGATCGTCCCGATCGACGCCGATCCGCCCGCCGACCGGCTGGCGCGCGCGCTGCTCGTGGCGCGCCACGCCGGGCTCGCGCTCCACAACCTCGGCCGGCTGGAGGAGGCGCGCGACCTCGCCTACATCGACGACCTGACGCGCCTCTTCAACACGCGGTACCTCGATCTGACGCTCGACCGCGAGATCGGCGGCGGGAAGCCGTTCTCCGTCCTCTTCCTGGACCTGGACCGCTTCAAGCGCGTGAACGACGAGCACGGCCACCTCTCTGGCTCGCAGCTGCTCGTCGAGGTGGGGCGGGTGATCCGCTCCTGCGTCCGGGACGAGGACGTGATCGCCCGCTTCGGCGGCGACGAGTACGTCGTGGTGCTCGTCGGGATCGACGCGGGCGGCGGCCTCAAGGTGGCGGAGCGGATCCGGCGCGCGATCGAGGACCACCGCTTCCGCTCCCGCGAGGGCGGCCGCGTGCGCGTGACCGCCTCGATCGGGCTCGCGAGCTTCCCCGAGCACGCGACGACCAAGGCCGACCTCGTCGACATGGCCGACCGCGCGATGTACCGGGGGAAGCGGACGACGCGGAACGTCGTCTACATCGCGTCGAGGGACCTGCCGCCGGTGCCGCCCGGAGAGCGCGGGTAGGTCCCCGCCAAGACCGTCTCCGCGCCAGACTCATCACGGCGGGTGATATTCATCCCCTCTCCCCCAATCCCTTGCTGACCATTGATCACATCTCGCCCGGCCCCGCTGCGAGTTGACGCAGGTCGTCGCGTCTCCGCCGCCAGGCGCGTCTCCGCGCGAGAAGCAGCTACGAGGTGGAGGGGCGGCGGCGCGCGCTGGGGCAGCGGCGGCGTCGGGCGAAGGCCGTCCCATATGTGGTTCACTCACAGGAGATGTTGACAGGCATGGGGCCGGGTTGCCCGTCGCGGCCTCGACTGCTCCGTGAACGCCCGTCAGACCGCACGCGGCCTGCTCTACGGCATGCTCGACACACGTCTTCGGAGGCAGAAGCCCCCTCTCGCGAACTCGCGCCAGCGGCCGATTGTGGGCGTTTACGGAGGGTGCGGATCTGCGTGAGACACTCCACTCATGAACCCACGCGACCTCGCCGCCCGCCTCACCGCTCTGCTCCGCAACGAGCGCCATGCCATGGCAGAGTTCCTCGTCGCCCTCGCGGACTTCGACGACCGGAAGGCCTGGATGAAGCTGGGCCACGCCAGCCTCTTCACCTTCCTGCACCGGGACCTGGGCCTCTCCAAGGGCGCGAGCCACTTCCGCAGAAGGCGGTCGCCGCGGAGATCCTGCCCGCTGAAGTGGTACCGCGGCGCGAGGTGGTGACGACGGTCCCTGCCACTACAGCGCGGGCGATGGTCTTTCCTGGCGCCGCGATGGGGGCGCCGGCTTCGGAGTTGGCTGCCATGCGGCAGGTTGGCGCAGAAGTTCTTCCAGTAGAACCACAGCCGTCACTCCCGCCTCGGCCGCCTGCGCTCACGAGCGTCCAGCCGCTCACCGCCGAGGCGCGCCGGCTACATATGACGGTCTCGAAGCGCTTCCTGGAGAAGTTGGAGGTCGCCCGCGAGGCGCTCTCGCACTCGCATCCGGGCGCCGACGCAGAGGCGATCCTCGAGGCGGGGCTCGACCTCCTCATCGAGCGGGCGGCGAAGAAGAAGGGGCTCAGCACGAGGCCATGCACGAGGCCGAAGGCCGAGCGGGCCGCTACGCAGATCGAGACCGTGCCGTCCACCGAAGAGCCGCCATCCTCAGGACGCCCGCCCGCCCCCCGCCCCCGCTACATCCCCGCCGACGTCCGCCGCGAGGTCTGGCTCCGCGACGAAGGGCGGTGCCAATTCAGGCTGGAGAGCGGCGAGATCTGCGGCTCCACCCACAGGCTTCAGTTCGACCACGTTCACCCATTCGCGCTGGGCGGCGAGTCCACTGTCAGCAACATCCATCTTGCCTGTGCGGTGGCCCACAACCTCCTCGCGGCTAGGCGCGTCTTCGGCGACGCGATCATGGACAGATACGCCCCAGTCCGGTCGT
>JBAVTL010000026.1:0-3169 GCA_049696175.1 Anaeromyxobacteraceae bacterium | reverse complement strand
GGGAGGCTCTGCGCGAGGACGTCCTCGCGCGCCGCGGCCCGGCGCAGCGCGGCCGCGTCGAGCCCGGGACCGGCGACCAGGATCCGGTTCCAGTAGCCGCGCACGTGGATCGCGATCAGGCTGGTGGCGTGGGCGCGCAGCGCCCTGGCGACCTGCGGCCCCTCATGGATCGTGTTGCAGACGACCAGCCCGCCGGGCGAGAGCCGCCGCTGCGCGAGGCCGAGCAGCGGCTCGGGGAACCCGGGCGGCTTCCGGACCGTCCGGACGGGACCGACGAAGACGTCCTCCACGATGAGGTCGAAGCGGCGTCGCTCGGCCCTCAGGGCGCCGATGGCGTCGCCGAGCACCACCTCGACGCCCAGCGCGTCGAGGCCGAGGTGCGCGCGCGCGGCCGCGATGACCTCGGGATCGATCTCCACCCCCACGATCCGTGCCTCCGGTGCGAGCGCCCTCAGGATCCGCGCCACGCTTCCGCCTCCGAGCCCGAGGAGGAGGAGGTTCCTGCGCCGGGCGGGCGGGAGCGCGAGCAGCGGGAGGGCGAGCGCGTCCCAGACTGGCCCGGTCCCCAATCCCCCATCAGGGCGGCTCGAGGCGAGCGTCCCGTCGACGCGCAGCTCCAGGCCGCGCGCTGTGCGGCGGACTTCGACGCGTGGCGCGCGGCTCGATCGCGGTTGGCCCATCCCGGCGGCAGGGAAGTTACCACGCACCTCGCGTCGCTGCCCCCGTGGAATCGGCGCGCGCCGGAGGGTAGTCTCCCCGCCGCCATGACGAAGCGGATCCTCTTCAGCCAGATCGAGCGCGAGCTGCAGCGAGCCAGATCGGCCAGGCGCTATCTCCCGTGGGTGCTGACCACGGCCGTCGGCGTGGCCGCGCTGGCCGGGATCGCAGCGCGCAACCCCCGCGCCGCAGCCGGGATGTTCTTCCCGGGGCTCGGCTTCGGCCTCTTCGTCCTGCTGCTGAGCGTCCCTCACTGCCCGGCCTGCGGCGCGTCGCTGTGGCGGCGCGGCGAGCGGCCGGGGCCCGCGTCGAAGCCAAACCCGACCGAGGTGGAGCGGACGCACCGCTGCCCCTCATGTGGGGCGGCCTTCGACTGACGTACCCGACGGGACCTTGCGCATGGGGTGGCCCGGAATGACGATGGGATCCGATCCCTTCATCGGGGGCGCCCATGATGAGCCTGCTTGCCCCGCTCCTGTCGCTCCTGTCGGGCGCGCTGCCCGCCGCGTCGGCCGGTGACCCTGGCCCCGGTCCCGCGTCTGATGCGGAGTCGATGGAGCTGCCCTTGAAGGGGAGCGAGCTCGCGGAGCGGGCCGACGCCGAGCTCGCGCGCCTCCGTCGCGCGTTCGAGGACGTGCTGTCGCGCGTCGCGGACGCCCGGATCGAGAAGGACCTCGTGAAGCTCCTCTGCGCCGACGACAAGCTGTCCCGCCTGAAGGTGCTCGTCGCCGTCGCCGAGCGCGCGGAGGTGGCCCTCGCCGAGGCGATCTCGGCGCGCGACGTATCGGTGATGATCGAGTACTCGAAGATCGCGATCGCCCGCGGGAAGGCCGACGCCCTGCGCGCGGAGGCTGCCGCCTGCATAGGACGGCTCGCCTACGAGGTCGAGGAGAAGACGAGCGTGTACGTCGAGATGCCAGAGTACCTCCCGAAGGTCGGCGAGCCCGACAGGGCCCAGGACGCGCGCGGCGGCGACCGGTACCGGCACGCCTTCGGGATCCCGTCGGCCGCGATGCGCTGACCGCTCGGCCCGCCGCGGTAGGGCACCCGGCGCCGCCGTGATAAGGGGCAGGGATGCACGGCGCGCGCGACCTGCTTGAGGCGCTCGCCGTGGTCCTCGGCGTCGCCGCCGTGACCACGGTCCTGTTCCAGCGCCTGCGGCTGCCCGTGGTGCTCGGCTACGTGCTCGCCGGCGTGCTCGTCGGGCCGAACGTCGCGCTCGGGTTCGTCGCCGACCCGGAGGTGGTCCGGACGCTCTCCGAGCTGGGCGTGATCCTGCTCATGTTCGCGCTCGGGCTCGACCTGAGCCTCCGCAAGCTCGTCGCCGTCGCGCCGACCGCCGGCCTCACCGCCGTCGTCGAGGTCAACCTCATGCTCCTGCTCGGCTACGCCGCCGCCAGGGCGATGGGGTGGACGGTCGTCGAGTGCCTCTTCGCCGGCGGCGTCGTGGCGATCTCCTCGACCACCGTCGTCGCCAAGGCCTTCGACGAGCAAGGCGTCCGCGGCCCGAAGCGGGATCTGGTGATCGGGATCCTCCTGGCCGAGGACGTCGCCGCCGTCGCGCTCATCGCGACCCTCACCGCGGTGGCCACCGGCGCCGGGACGAGCGCCGGCGACGTGGCTGCGACCGTCGCGAAGCTGGTCGCCTTCCTGGTGGTGTTCGTGGCGGTCGGCATCGCGGTGGTCCCCCGCCTCGTCCGCGCGGTCGTCCGGCTGGAGCGGCCGGAGACCACCCTCGTCGTCAGCATCGGCCTCTGCTTCGCCGCGGCCCTCCTGGCCCGCGCGGCCGGCTACTCCACCGCGCTCGGCGCCTTCGTCGCGGGCGTGCTCGTGGCGGAGTCCGGCCAGGCCCACAGGATCGAGCCGCTGGTCCTGCCGGTCCGTGACGTCTTCGCCGCGGTCTTCTTCGTCTCGGTCGGGATGGAGCTCGATCCGCGCCTCGTGGCGGGGCACCTCCCCGCGGTGGCGGTGCTGACCGTCGTGGTGCTGGTCGGCAAGGTGCTGGGCGTCGCGGCCGGCGCCTTCGTCACCGGCAACGGCGTGGTCAGCTCGGTCGCCGCCGGCCTGACCCTCGCCCAGATCGGCGAGTTCTCCTTCATCATCGCCGCCCTGGGGCGGTCGCTCGGGGCGACCTCCCACTTCCTCTACGCGGTGGCCGTCGCCGTCTCGGCGATCACGACGCTCACCACCCCCTGGTTCATCCGCTGGTCGGGCGGCGTCGCGCGCGCCACCGATCGCTGGATGCCGCGCGCGCTCCAGACCTACGCGGCGCTGTACGCGAGCTGGATCGAGCGGATCCGCTCCTCCTCGCACCCGAGCCACGGCTCCCGGATGCGCCGGCTCGCGCTGGCGCTGGCCCTCGACGCCGGCCTCGTGGCGGCGATCGTGATCGGCACCTCCGTCTCCGTGCGCGCGCTCGCGCCCCGCCTCGCGACGCTGCTCGGCGTCGGGC
>JBAVTL010000025.1:0-2278 GCA_049696175.1 Anaeromyxobacteraceae bacterium | reverse complement strand
GGTCACGACCACCTCGACCATCCGCGTCGCCCCCTCGCCGTCCGCGGCCATGGCGCGGGCCATCTCGCCGAGCATGTCGCGGAGCGCCGCGGTGAACACGTCGAGATCCGGCCCTGGCTCCGTGATGCGCGGGTTCCCGGCGAGGCCGTTCGCGAGCACGTAGACGGTGTCGTTGGTCGACATGTCGCCGTCCACCGTGACCATGTCCAGCGTCGTCGACACGGCGCTCGCGAGCGCGTCCTGCAGCGCCCTCGGCGTGATGGCGGCGTCGGTGGTCACGACGCACAGGGTGGTGGCGAGCTGCGGCGCCAGCATGCCGGAGCCCTTGGCGATGCAGCTCATCACCGCGGGCTTCCCGCCGAGGATCACCTCTCGCGCCGCCATCTTGGTGCGCGTGTCGGTGGTCATGATCGCCTCGGCGGCGAGGTCCGGGTGGTCTCCGAGCTGCTCCGCGAGCGCGGGGAGCGCGGCGAGGATCTTCATCGCCGGGAGCCGCTGGCCGATGACCCCGGTGGAGGCCGCGAGGACCGAGCGCTTCTGGATCCCGAGCGCGTCGGCGACGGCGCCCCGGATCACGCCGACGTCGTCCAGGCCGCCGGGGCCGGTGAGCGCGTTGGCGTTGCCCGAGTTGATGACGACTGCGCGCATCCCCTCGGCGGGGACGCGAGGGCGGCCGTCGAGCACGGGCGCCGCCGCCGCCTTGTTGACGGTGAAGACGCCGGCCGCGGCCGCGGGGTGATCGCTGACGACGAGGGCGAGGTCGCGCCGCTGGGGCTTGATCCCGCACGCGACGCCGCCGAACCGGAAGCCCTTCGGGATCTTCATGTCGCTCATGTCAGCCCCCCAGCAGGTCGAGGCCGGTGGTCTCGGGGAGGCCGAGCGCCGCGTTCATCGACTGGACCGCCTGGCCGGCGGCCCCCTTCACGAGGTTGTCGATGGCCGACGAGACGACCGCCACGCCCGCCCGGGCGTCCATGGCGACGCCGACGTGGCACCGGTTGGTGTGGACCACGTCCTTCACCATCACCTTGTCGGCCGGCAGCAGCTTCACGAACGGCTCGCCGGCGTAGGCCTTCGCGATCGCGTCGTGCAGGTCGGCCGACTGGGGCCTCCCCTGGAGCCGCAGCGTCACGGCGGCGAGGATGCCGCGCCGGATCGGGATGAGGACCGGGGTGAACGAGATCGGGCCGCAGGCGCCGGCGTAACGCGCGACCGTCTGCTCGATCTCGGGGATGTGCTGGTGCCTCCCCAGCCGGTAGGCCCGCAGGTCCTCGGCGGTCTCGCAGAAGCTGTAGTCCTCGCTCGCCTTGCGCCCGGCGCCGGAGACGCCGCTCATTCCCGTCACGCAGATCCCGTCGGAGGAGACGAGCCCGCTGCGGACCAGCGGCGCGATCGCGAGCGCGATGGCCGTGGCGTAGCAGCCGGGGTTGGTGACGAACCTCGCGCCGGCGAGCCGGTCGCGGGCCAGCTCAGGCAGCCCATAGCGTGCCTCGGCGAGCAGGTGCGGGGCGGGGTGATCGAAGCCGTACCAGGGCGGGTACGCGGCGGTGTCGAGGAGCCGGTAGGCGCCGGACAGGTCCACGACGCGCACCCCCTTCGCGAGGAGCTTCGGGGCGAGCTCGGCGGAGGCCTCCGCCGGCGTGGCGAGGAAGGCGATCTCGGCGTCCGCGCCGTCCGCCTCCGCGAGCGGCCGATACGCGAGCTGCGCGAGCTCACCCTGCAGGGGGAGCCGGTCGCCGGCGAGCTCGGTGGACCACCGGTCGGAGAAGAGGGCGGTGACGCGCGCGGCGGGGTGGCGCGCCAGGATGCGCGTGAGCTCGAGCCCCGAGTAGCCGGAGGCGCCGATGACGGCGACCGTATGCTTATGCATGGTTCCGCATGAATATGCAGAACCGGCACGGCGGGTCAACGATCCGGGCAAAAAAAACCGGCCAGCGCACGAAGCGCTGGCCGGAGTGCCCAGGAGAGGATTCGAACCTCCACGGTTTTTATGCCGCCAGACCCTGAATCTGGTGCGTCTACCAGTTCCGCCACCTGGGCATGCTGCGGGGCCTCTTATGTCCCGGGGGAGCGCGGGGTGTCAACTGGGAACCCTGGCCGGACGCGTGGGCGGGAAGGCGGCGAGACGATCTTCGGCGGCCACCGCGCACTCGCGGCTACAATGCCACCGGAGGATCACCATGCTCGCCACCGTCATCGCGCTCCACCTCGCTATCGCCCAGGCGCCGGCCGGCACCGAGTCCGCGCCCGCGAGCACGCGCGAGGAGTCGCCTGAGAC
>JBAVTL010000024.1:0-3130 GCA_049696175.1 Anaeromyxobacteraceae bacterium | reverse complement strand
GCCCACGACCGCCAGCGCGCCGTGCCGGCACGCGGGGAGGCAGTCCCCGCAGCCGGTGCAGCGCGCTGGATCGACCAGCGCCCGCTTCGCGCCGAAGCCACCCGGCAGCTCCGTGTCCAGGGCGATGGCGCGAGGCCGGCACGGCGCGACGCAGGCGCCGCAGCCGGTGCACGAAGGCAGGATCACCGCGACGAGGTCGACGAGGTCATGGAGCACCTTGGACATCTAATCACCTCTTCCCCACCCCGCCGCGCGCGCGTCCCACCACCTTGCGACCGGGCCGCGCGGCAAGTAGCGTCCCCCCCGTGAAACGCCTCATCCGCTTCTCCCTGCCCGCCGCCCTGATGACCTCCGCCTGCGCCCACGCGACAACACGGCCCGGCCCGCCACCGGACGCCCCCACCGAGTCGGCCCTGACCAGGGTGGCGGCGCCCGACGTCTGCAGGGGTTCTCCCAGCGCCCTCCGCAGGATCGGTCCTGTCGAGGCGGGCACGACCCCGTTCGGAAGCGTGCTCGAGCTGCTCGGCCGTCCGCCTCTGGCCCCCGGCGGTGAGCGGGCGTGCTGGCTCCTCCCCGGTGCACCGGACGTCGCCCTCCTCGCCAACGGGCGCGGCGACGATCAGCCGGTGCGCTCGCTCGCGCTCGCCCCTCCCGGTCCCGACGCGGCCAGCGCCTGCGGGACCACGACGGCGATCACCGCGCCCATCGCCCTCGAGGCGGGGCTGCGCCCCGGCCTGTCGCGCGCGGAGGTCGAGAAGACCCTCGGGCCGCTGACCGTGGACGCTGAGGGCGCCTTCGGGAAGGAGTGCTGCGGGCTGGAGCAGACCGGCACGGGCGATCGGGGACCGGTCTACGGCTTCGGCTGCAGCGCCGTCCTGGGGGCCTTTCGCGATGGAGTGCTCTCCAGCCTCCTGGTCTCGCGCTACGCGCCCCCCAGCTCGGACGAGGACGGACGTTGATCTCTCCCACCAAGGAACCGGGCGAGCGGACCCTGGCCGGTGGGCTCACCGCCCACCTGGTCTTCCGCGTGGCGCTCGTCTTCGCGCTGACGAGCGTCATCGGGACGGCCCTCGTCGCCCGCCACGAGCGCCGCGCGTGGGAGCAGCGAACCACGGAGTACGCGCGCGACCTGGCAGACGGGTTCGCCGAGCCGCTCGCCGCCGGCGACCTCGCGAGCCTCGCGCTGGCGTGCCGGGCGTTCGCCCACGCCGACGCGGTGAGCTGGCTCCGCGTCTCCGACGATCGCGGTCGCACCCTCTACACCTCCGGCGAGCGGAGGGCGGACACCATCGACGGCGCGGCGCCCATCCAGCGCGCGGGGACGGTCCTCGGCCGCGTCGAGCTGGGCGTCGATCGCAGCAGCTACTGGGGGGCGCTCCTCACCTCGCTGGAGCTCAGCGCAGCGACCGCGATCGCGGTCCTCGTCGCGCTGCTGGCCTCGGGGCTGCTGATCGCCCGGACGCTCCAGCGACCGCTCCAGCAGCTCGTCTCCCTGCTCGACCGGCTCTCCCTGGGGCACTATCCCCCGGAGGTGGCCGAGGTGCACTACCGCGAGTTCTCCTCGATCGTGAAGAGCTTCGGCCGGATGGCGGCCCGCGTGCGCTTCGGCGAGGCCTCGCTCGTGAACGCCAACACCCAGCTGCGCCAGGAGGTCGTCCGGCGCGAGGAGGCCGTGCGCGCGCTCGTCGCCGCCGAGAAGGCCGCCACTGACAGCGCCGCCCTGCTGCAGCACCTCCTCGACGCCTCGCCGGTCGGCGTCGCGCTGTCGGTGAACCGGACCGTCCGCCGCGTGAACGAGCGCTTCTGCGAGATCACCGGCTTCGCCGCCGACGAGCTGGCCGGCAAGGAGTTCCGCCTCCTCTACCCGGACGAGGACGAGTACCTCCGCGTCGGGGCCCAGCTCTACCTCGACGCTCGCGAGCGCGGCGCGGGCGCCGTCGAGTCGGTCTGGCAGCGCAAGGACGGGACCGCCATCGACGTGCTGCTGCAGGCGCGCGCGCTCGACCCGGCCGACTGGGCGCAGGGGCTCTCCGTGACGGTCACCGACATCACGGCGCAGCGCCGTGCCGCCAGGGAGCGCGACGCGCTGCACGAGCGGCTGGCGCGGTCGCAGAAGCTCGAGGCGATCGGCACCCTGGCCGGCGGCATCGCGCACGACTTCAACAACATCCTCGGGGCGATCATCGGCTACACCGAGTTCTGCCTCAAGAGCGAGGAGCTCTCCGCCCAGGTGCGCGAGGACATGGAGGTGGTGCTGCAGGCGGGCCGTCGCGCCGCCGAGCTCGTGCGGCAGATCCTCGCGTTCAGCCGTCAGGCGTCGCTGGAGCGCGTCTCGGTCCAGCCCCGGCACATCGCCAAGGAGGCGCTCAAGCTCATGCGGGCGTCGCTCCCCACCACCATCGAGGTGCGGTCGCGGCTGGAGTGCGACGCGGTGGTGCTCGCCGACCCGGTGCAGCTGCACCAGATCGTCGTCAACCTCTGCACCAACGCGGCGCTGGCCATGAAGGAGGGCGGCGGCGTGCTCGAGGTCGAGCTCACCGAGACGTCCTTCGACGAGGTGGAGGCGCGCCTGGAGGGGGTCGAGCCGCAGCGCTTCGCGTGCCTCTCGGTCCGCGACACCGGCTGCGGGATGACGCGCGAGGTCCAGGAGCGGATCTTCGAGCCGTTCTTCACCACGCGCAGCGAGGGCGAGGGCAGCGGCATGGGGCTCTCGGTGGTGCACGGGATCGTCAAGGCCAGCGGGGGGTACCTCACGGTCCGAAGCGCGCTGGGGCGCGGCTCGACCTTCGCCGTCCACCTCCCCATCGCCGACGAGCAGGCCGCCGCCCTGGCGCGACCGGACGACGCGCTGCTGAGCGGCGGGGACGAGCGGGTGCTGCTCGTGGACGACGAGCCGCTCCTCGCCGACGTGACCCAGCGCGCGCTGGCGCGTGGCGGCTACGCGGCCCGCGCGTTCACCAGCAGCCGCGAGGCCATCCGCACCTTCGAGGACGCCCCCGACCAGTGGGACGCCATCGTCACGGACATGACGATGCCCGGCGTCACCGGTGAGGAGCTCGTCCGCAGGGCCCGGGCGCTGCGCCCCGAGCTGCCGGTGATCCTCTGCACCGGCTACAGCGAGCGGATGACC
>JBAVTL010000023.1:0-4404 GCA_049696175.1 Anaeromyxobacteraceae bacterium | reverse complement strand
GTACAGATTGCACGGGTTCGCGGTGAGTGGAGCTATTTGATCAAGCCGAGACCGCTGAAATGACGGTCAACCTGATCGACTATTTCCGTGCGAGCCCTTAGTGCGTTCGACGCCTGCTGCACGAAGGCTGGAATCTCGGACCGCGTGGAGTGCGCCGAGTTGTTCCGTCCCGGGCGCTAGCTGCGCGGAGGATGGCCCTTGGCCCGGCCAGCCTCTGGATCTCCGCGCCGCGTGATCTCCGGTGCAACGGTCCTCGGGGCCTTGTTTCCGGTCGCAAGCCTGACCTCGAATGCGCGGGGCAGGGGGCCCCGCGCAACCGGCGACAACCAAAGACGCTCCCCCCATCGCGCGCCGGTTCGGGATGCCGCGCCGCGCCTTCGCTAGCGGCCGCGCCCACCCTCCCCGGCCAGCTTGCCGATCACGAGCGCCTAAGCTCCGCGCTGTTACTCGTCTGGCGGCAACCGCTCCATGGCGTCCATCGTCTTGAACAGCGCTTCCATGAACTGCGCTTTCCGCGCTGGAGTGGCCGCTACGTACTCGCGAGCCCTCGCCAACATCCTCCGCGCATTCTCACGCTCGAAGGCTGAACCGGACTTGGCGTCCCGGTGGGTCTCGATGGCAGCGGCCGTGGCTTTGGCCGGCGAGAATCCTTGGCTCTTGTAGAACCACTCCAACTGCAGCGCAGCGCCGAAGAGGTAGCGCTCGTCTGCTTCCGGATCGATGGGGTGCGTCGGCTCCAGCCATTCGTCAGGCACGAAGCCACCGTCACGGGTCGGATCTCGGTGGCCTGCAGCGGCCTTCTTGGCGAGTTCTATGACCTCGTCCCGCAGACGGTACTTGGTACGAGAGGCAGGGTTGAGCAGAATCGCCACCCAATTGCGGCGAAACACCTGTGCGTTCAGCCGGATGCCCCATCGGGTCCACGTCGACCCCCACACCAGCCAATAGCCGGAGCGAAGAACGTTGATCTGCATGAGCCACCGCTTCCCGTAGAGCCAGTCGGGAGATGCAACGTACTCGTGGCGGCCGTCGCTTGTGCGCCACTCCCACATCGCAGGCGACCCGATCGGCGCGCCGAGTACCTGCGCGTCACGCACCTGTTCTGGTGGAAGAACCCCGAGACGCTCGCCTCGGGCCATGAAGAAGTAGTCGCCTCGACCCTCCTGTCGAAAGACTGCAACTGAGAACTTCCGGTGGCAGTCGCTGCAGGTGACCCGCCACGCGGGGGCAAACGTCGTGTCTTGCGGAAGCGTGGTGCAGTAGCTTCCGCAGTACTTACACGGCGCCGAATTCCATGTTGGCCAGGTATCGCTGCTGGAGTCCATCGTCCCTCCCTGGTCGGCCAGACTTCCTGCTCAGCTCCGCCAACGAATGCGGTGCCTGACGACGAGCTTCGACCTCGGCATGCGGCCAGCTTAGCGGAGTTGGCGCTGGCGTGGATTCATCCCGCGTCCAACTCCTCCGCCTCCCGGGCTGCGCCGTGGCGTCAGCCCGCGACGCTCCGTCGCGGCCACCAGGAGACGACCATGGCAGACGCAGAGCGCATCCTCGATGAGGTCGAGGGCAGAGTTCGAGCAGCCGCCGCAGCGGCGAGCGGAGAGGTTTGTACCGCCATCACCCGGGAGATGACCCGCGCGGCGGTGGAGGCGCTCGACGAGTTCGGCCTGTTCGTGAAGACCGAGCACGGGGTGACGTGCGACGACCGCATGGGGCGACTCGACGTCGCCGGCTTCTCCATACTGAACGCCAAGCTGCTCGTCGCGATCGAGTTCGACATCGTCTTCAAGCTGAGATCTCTAAGGAAGCTCGAGGATGCGGCGAAGGCCGGCGCCGCCGCGTTCTGGATCCGGTGGGGAGTCGACATCGATCCCTGGGAGCGCGCCTGCGTGGGCGCCGGGGTTCGTTACGTGGCGATGCCGGTCGCCTATCTGACCCTCGCCGAGCACCGCCTGCGCATCGGAAACGCAGCCGAGGAGGAACTCGATGGGGCGCCCGATGACGCTGAGTGTCAGACTCCCATGCATGTAGTGCGTGCTGAAGTACAGCCAACACCCCAACGACTGCCACGTCCGTCTTTGAAGCGCGCCACGGACGCCACACGAGGAGCAACGCATGGCTGACTCCCAGCAGCACCCCTCCCTCCATTTCCGATCGAGCCTGCGTGCCGCCGAAGAGGCGACGCGCGCCGCGGAGGTGCGCCCGTGATGACCGACGACGAGATCCGCGCCATTCTCGACCGCCTCTCGGGGTCCGAGGCCATGGACGAGATGCCGCTCTCCGAGGAGGACTGCGTCTTCGCGCACCAACTCCGTGACCTTACGGAGGAGCAGTTCCTCCGACTCGTCCGGGACCAGGCCCAGGCGTTTCCTATCCTCGGCCGCGCGCGGGCACTTCTGGGAGACCTTTCTTTAGCGCTCGACTGGCTCCGGACGCCCAACTTCGGCCTCGGGGGAGAGTCGCCCCTCGATCTCCTTGGGACCGAGAATGGCGCCGCGCGGGTGCTCGGCGTGCTCCCAGAAGGCGAGAGCACCCCTGACGAACCGGACGTCGAGGAACACTCGCCCGAGGACCAGCGCCGGATTGCCTTCATCGCTGCACTCCCCGAGAACCCGCCAAACGCCCACCACGCCGCCGTCCAGCAGGCCCGGATCGTGATCGCAGTTCTCGCCGATGCCGCATGGACCATCCTCCGCACGAACGGCGATGGCCAGGAGGCCCGCGAGGCCGTGGCTGCCATCGGCAGGGCGATGAACACTCTCGACAAACGCACCGTTGAGACCCAGGCAACGCTCGCGCTCATCGACGCGATCGCGAGGGGGGCCAGCGACCTGCAACTGGGCAAGTCCATCGACGAGACGGATAGGTTCCTCACCGGCTTCTGGTGGGACTGGCCTACGTACGCCAACCGACTACCGTTGGAGATCTACCGGGAAGCAGTCCTTCGGTGGGTAGAAGGGGAGAAGCCAGGCTCCAACGCGCGCTGGAAGCCCGTGGCCGAAGCCGTCGCCAAGGCCGGTCTTCCCCCTCAGAAAGACACCACGTTGAGGCGCCTTTGGCGGCGCCACGGCCCGGGTTCGCCCCGCCCCAGGGGCGTGTAAGGGCTCGCGCGGATTTAACTGAAGTCCGCGGAATGGGACATGAGGCGATTTGGTTCAGGGTGTAGTGAATGACGTGGACCAAATCCGGTGGAAGTTCGAAGTGCTGCATCCGTTGATGGACGAGCGGATGACGCGGCTCTGGGCCGCGGCTGAAGCCGAGGCACTCGGCCGTGGCGGAGCGGCCGCGGTGACGAAGGCGACCGGGATCCGGGCCAAGCGGATCCTGGCAGGCAAGGCGGAACTGGCGACCTTGCGGGAGCACCCGCCGACGGAGGTGCCGCAGAAGCAGCGGATCCGAAGGCCGGGAGGCGGCCGCAAGCGGCTGGAGGAGAAGAACCCCGCGTTGGCGAAGGCGCTGGACGTCTTGATCGATCCGGTGACGCGAGGCGACCCGGAGTCTCCGCTGCGGTGGACGTGCAAGAGCACGCGAAAGCTGGCTGAGGAGTTGAGCGCGCAAGGCCACTCGGTCGGGGCGACAAAGGTGGGAGAGATGTTGGCAGCGGCGGGCTACAGCCTCCAGGCCAACAGCAAGACGAGGGAGGGAAGCCAGCACCCCGACCGGAACGCCCAGTTCGAACGGATCAGCCGACAGGTGAAGGCGTTCCAGGCCAAGGAACAGCCGGTGATCTCGGTCGACACGAAGAAGAAGGAGCTGGTCGGCGACTTCAAGAACGTGGGGCGAGAGTGGCAGCGCGAGGGCGAGCCGGTGCCGGTACGGGTGCATGACTTCCTGGACGCCGAGTTGGGCAAGGCCATCCCCTACGGCGTGTACGACCTGCTCCGGAATGAAGGCTGGGTGAACGTGGGCGTCGACCACGACACGGCCGAGTTCGCGGTCGAGTCGATCCGTCGCTGGTGGAAGCACATGGGCAAGAAGGCCTACCCTTCCGCGACAGACCTGCTTGTCACGGCGGACGGCGGTGGAAGCAACGGCTCGCGGACGCGACTGTGGAAGGTCGAACTGCAGCGCTTCGCCGACGAGAGCCGCCTGAACATCCAGGTCAGTCACTACCCGCCGGGCACGAGCAAGTGGAACAAGATCGAGCACCGCATGTTCTGCCACATCACCCAGAACTGGCGAGGCCGGCCGCTGGAGAGCCTTGAGACGGTGGTCAACCTCATCGGCTCGACGACCACGGCGGCCGGTCTCCGGATCCGCGCGGGCCTCGACAAGAACCGCTACGCGAAGGGCATCGCGGTCACCGACGAGGAGATGGCAGCTCTCAATGTACAGATTGCACGGGTTCGCGGTGAGTGGAGCTATTTGATCAAGCCGAGACCGCTGAAATGACGGTCAACCTGATCG
>JBAVTL010000022.1:0-3595 GCA_049696175.1 Anaeromyxobacteraceae bacterium | reverse complement strand
CTCCGACACCTTCGCGCCCACCGGCCGCCGGGAGTGGCTGCGGGACATGGCCTTCCTGGAGTCGCGCGCGCGCTTCCGCGGCTCGCTCGCCGATCCGGCCGCCGCAGAGGGCACGCTCTGGAGCGGCGTCTTCCTGCGCCGGCTCGCCGAGCCGTTCCTGCTCATCCCGGGGCCGAGGCCGATCCGCCTCCCGTTCCCGTTCGACGTCGGGATGGCCCTGGAGGCCGGCTCGGTCCGCTGGGTCCCTGGGGACGCGCGTGGCGGCGGGGCGAGCGACACCTGGGACGTGGGGGCGCTGCGCGGCGCGCTGTTGCTGGACGTCGCCCGCCATCTCGGCAGCTCGGTCCGGCGCGCCGTCTTCGGCCCCGACGTCAGCTGGTCCATCCGCTTCGCGGAGGGCTCGACGCCGATCCAGTCGATCGTCCCCTTCTCCGCAGGGCGCGTTGAGCTCTGCGTCGAGTCGCGCGACGGCCTCGCGGCCCTCGCCTTCTCCGGGCGCGCCGGGGTGCTGCTCCAGCTCCCGGGCGGGACCCGCTCCTTCTACGACGCGCGCCTCTCGGCGGAGCGCGTCCTCGTGGCGGTGAACGACGTCCCGCTCTCACTCTACGGCGAGGGGACGGCGCGCGGAGGGGCCCTGGACGAGGAGCGGACGGCCACGGTCGGGCTACGGCTCGGCGCGTTCAGGTGAGGCGGGCTATATAGGAGCCATGTCCATCGGCTACTTCTCGCGGTTCGGCGTCACCGAGCGGATGATCGCCGAGGCGCTCTCGGCGGCGCTCGCGCGCGGCGGCGACTTCGCCGACGTCTTCTTCCAGCACAAGATCGGCGCCGACCTGGCGCTCGAGGACGGCGCGGTCAACCGGGCCTACGCGAGCGTCGAGCTCGGCGTCGGCGTCCGGGTGGTGAAGGGGGACCAGACCGGCTACGGCTACACCGAGGAGCTGACCCCCGAGGCGCTCGTCGCGGCGGCGCGCACGGCGGCCGCCATCGCCGACGGGCCGTCGCGCGCTGGCCCGGTGACGCTCCACGTCACCCCCAAGGGCGCCACGCGCTACCCGCTCGTCCGCCCGTGGGAGGAGGTCCGGCCCGGCGAGAAGCTGCCGCTCCTCGTCTCGCTGGAGCAGCGCGCCTTCGCCGCCGACCCGCGCATCCGGAAGGTGAACGCGCACCTGCGCGACGAGTCGAGCGTCATCCTCGTCGCCGACTCGCGCGGCCGGATGGTCGAGGACCAGCAGCCGATGACGCTCCTCTCGCTCTCCTGCGTCGCGGAGCAGGACGGGCGGCGCGAGCAGAACGGCTACAACGTCGCGGCCCGCGCCGGGTTCGAGTTCTACTCGCAGGACCGGCTCGACCGCGTCGTGCGCGAGGCGATCGCCCGGACCACCATCCTCTTCGAGGCCGGCGCGCCCCCCGCGGGCGAGCTGCCGGTGGTCCTCGCCGCCGGCTCCTCAGGCATCCTGCTCCACGAGGCCATCGGCCACGGCATGGAGGCCGACTTCAACCGGAAGGGGACGTCGATCTACGCGGACAAGATCGGCAAGCGGATCGCGGCCCCCTTCGTGAACATCGTGGACGACGGGACGCAGCCCGCGGCGCGCGGCTCGATCAACGTGGACGACGAGGGGAACGCGGCCGGCGAGACGCGGCTCGTCGAGGGGGGCGTGCTCACCACCTTCCTGCACGACGAGATCTCCGCCCGCCACTACGGCGTCGCCCCCACCGGCAACGGCCGGCGCGAGAGCTACCGCAGCGCGCCGCTGCCGCGCATGCGCTCGACCTACATGCTCCCGGGGCCGCACTCGAAGGAGGAGATCATCCGCTCGGTGAAGCGCGGCCTCTACTGCGTCGGCTTCTCCAACGGGCAGGTGGCCATCGGCGCCGGCGACTTCACCTTCTACGTGAAGAACGGCTGGCTCATCGAGGACGGGAAGCTCACCCGCCCGGTCAAGGACGTGAACCTGGTCGGCAACGGCCCGAAGGCGCTGGAGAAGGTGGACATGGTGGGCGACGATCTGGAGATCGACGAGGGCGGCTGGACCTGCGGCAAGGACGGGCAGTCGGTGCCGGTCTCGCAGGGGCTGCCGACGGTGCGCGTCGCCTCGATGACGGTCGGCGGGCGGGGGAGCGGGCGATGAGCGAGTCACTCCTGGAGGCGGCGCGGCGGGCGGCGCGGCTCGCCCTGGCGAAGGGGGCCGCGGCGTGCGCCGTCGGCGCGTACCGCGCGCGGAACGTCGAGGTGCAGTGGCGCGACGGCAAGGTGGAGAAGGCGACCGAGGCGACCACGCGCGCGCTGGGGCTGGAGCTCTACGTGGACTGCAAGTACGCCGCGGTCTCCACGTCGGACCTGCGGCCGGAGGCGCTCGAGCGCTTCATCGAGGACTCGGTGGCGCTCGCCCGCACCATCACCCCCGACACGTTCCGCCGCCTCCCCGAGCCCGAGCTCTACGCGGGGCGCGCCGGGCTCGACCTGGAGCTCAGCGACCCGGACTACGACCGCGTCACCCCCGAGACGCGCCGCGCCTGGGCGGAGGCGATCGAGGCGGGGGCGCGCGGCGCCGATCCGCACGGGCGGATCCTCTCCGCCACCGGCTCCACCGGCGACACGCAGTCGGAGAGCGCGGTCGTCCACAGCGACGGCTTCGAGGGGACGCGCCGCTCGACCGACTTCTGGTTCTCGGCCGAGGCGACGGTGCAGGACCCCGACGGCCGCCGGCCGGAGGAGTACGCGGCCGCAGTCTCGCGCTTCTGGGGCTCGCTCGAGAAGCCGGAGGAGATCGGGCGGCGGGCCGCGACGCGGGCCCTCTCGCGGATCGGGACGGTGAAGGGTGAGTCGGCCGTCATGAGCGTGGCCGTGGAGGCGCGCGCCGCCGGGCGCATCGCCGGGATGCTCTTCGGACCGCTCTCCGCGTCGGCGCTCCAGCAGAAGCGCTCCTTCCTCGAAGGGAAGGCCGGGCAGGTGATCGGCAGCCCGCTCCTCGACGTCCGCGACGAACCGCTCGTCAAGCGCGGCTTCGGCTCGCGCCTCTTCGACGGCGAGGGGATCGCAGCGAAGCCCTTCGCGCTCTTCGAGCAGGGGGTGCTGCGCGGCTACTACGTGGACACCTACTACGGCAGGAAGCTCGGGCTGGCGCCGACGACCGGCCGGATGTCGAACCACGCCTGGGTCCCCGGGACGCGCCCGCTCGGGGAGCTGCTCGCCGCCATGCAGGAGGGGGTGCTCGTCACCGGCTTCCTCGGCGGCAACTCGAACGGGACGACCGGCGACTTCTCGCTCGGCGTGAAGGGCTTCCGCGTCCGCGGCGGCGCCATCGCCGAGCCAGTGGGCGAGATGAACCTCTCCGGAAACCACCTCGAGCTCTGGAAGCGGCTCGCCGCCGTCGGGAACGATCCCTACGCCTACTCCTCGATGCGGACCCCGACGCTGGTCTTCGACGGGGTGCAGCTCGCGGGGCTGTAGGGGAGGGATGGTAATCTCCTCCCAGCGTGGACTCCTGGCTGGAACAGCTCACCCTCTTCGGCGCCGTGGCGGGCGCGCTGCTCCTGCTGCGCGGGCTCGCGGCCGCGCTGGAGGCGGCGCTCGTCGCGGTCGGGCTCC
>JBAVTL010000021.1:0-5029 GCA_049696175.1 Anaeromyxobacteraceae bacterium | reverse complement strand
GGCTCGAGGCCGGCCAGCCGCTCCCGCCCGGGGCGGCGCGCCGGTGCTCGCTCTTCGGCATCGCGCAGGGTGGGCTCTTCCCTGACCTGCGCCAGCGGGCGATCGAGGAGGCCGCTGCCCTCGACCTCCCGGGCTACGCGCTCGGCGGCTACGCGGTCGGCGAGGAGCCGGCGCAGATGTGGGCAGGGGTGGCGCGCGACGCGCCGCTCCTCCCGCGCGGGAAGCCGCGCTACCTCATGGGGGTCGGGACCCCCGAGGACCTGCTCGCCGGCGTGGCGGCCGGGCTCGACATGTTCGACTGCGTCCTGCCGACCCGCTGCGCCCGGAACGGCCTCCTGTTCACGAGCCGCGGCAAGGTGGTCATCCGCAACGCGCGCTTCACGGAGGACGACCGGCCGGTCGACCCCGACTGCGGCTGCTACACCTGCAGGACCTTCTCCCGCGCCTACCTCCGCCACCTCTTCCGGTCGGGCGAGATGCTCGGGCTGCGGCTCAACACCATCCACAACCTGCACTACTACCTGGCGCTCATGGGCCAGGCCCGCGACGCCATCGCGGGGGGGCGCTTCGAGCCCTTCCGGCGCGAGCGGCGCGAGGCTTGGGCGGCCGCCGGGGCGTGACCGAATGAGGTTGCCCGTAACCTGGAAATGTTGGTAACTACCGGCGCTTTTACCGAACTACCGAGGCAACCATGCACCCCGCACTGTCCGCGTTCCTCTCCCAGACCGCCGAGGCCCAGCCCGCCAGCCCTCAGAGCATCCTGAACCTGCTCGGGCTGCCGCTCGTCCTCTTCGGGATCTTCTACTTCCTCGTGATCCGGCCGCAGTCGAAGCACGCGCGCCAGCACACGACCTTCGTCTCCTCGCTCAAGAAGGGGGACGAGGTCGCGACCCAGGGCGGCATCATCGGCACCGTCCACGCGGTCGAGGAGAAGACGGTCATCCTGGACGTCGGCGGCGGCACCAAGCTCAAGGTCCTCAAGCCGCAGATCGCCGGCGCGTGGAAGGACGGGATGATCGTCTCCGACGCGCCGAAAGCGAAGGCGGAGGACAAGTAGATGGATCGCTCCTGGACCTGGAGGGTCGTGATCGTCGTCGCGATCACGCTCCTCTCCGCCTACCAGCTGGTTCCGACGTGGCAGTACTTCCGGCTCTCGCCCGAGGTGCGGAACACCGACGCGTTCGAGAAGACGGTGCCGCGCTGGGCGCCGAACCCGAGGAAGCACCTGAACCTCGGGCTCGATCTGCAGGGCGGCATCCACCTGGCGATGGGCGTGGACGTCGACAAGGCGGTGAAGGCCAAGGTGGCCCGCCGCGCCGACGAGGTCTCGAGCTGGCTCAAGGAGAAGAGCGTCTCCTTCGAGGGCTGCGCCGCGTCCACCGACGGCGCGCGCGTGGAGTGCCGTACCTCCGACGCCAGCGCGGTCGAGAAGAGCGTGCTCGACGGCTACGGCGGTGAGCTCTACGCGCCGAGCGGCGCGCCCGCCGGCACGGTCCAGTTCGCGTTCATGGACAAGGTGGTCCAGGGGTTCCGCGCCAAGGCGGTGGAGCAGGCGGAGAAGACCATCCGCAACCGCATCGACAAGTGGGGCGTCACCGAGCCCGACATCAAGCGCAAGGGCGCCAACCAGATCCAGATCCAGCTGCCTGGCTTCAAGGATCCCCAGAAGGCGAAGGAGCTCCTCGGCCGCACCGCCCAGCTCGAGTTCCGGATCTGCGACGACGAGAACCCGGCGCTCGACGCGCTGCGCGGGCAGCTCCCCGTCTGCGCGAGCACGCGCGACGGCATCCAGCTCCCGCTGCCGGTGACCGGCTGCTGGACCGTGGAGAACGTCGAGCTTCCCGGCGGCGCCTCGCGCGAGAGCACGGTGGTGGCCGCCAACGACCGCGCGCAGCTCGACAAGGTGGTCGCCGAGAGGGTGAAGCCGCTCGTCGATCCGTCCAAGAACTCGATCGGCGTCGGCGCGAGCTTCGTCGGCGAGGGGCCGTTCCGGCGCGGCTACTACCGGACCTTCCTGATGCGCTCCAAGGTCGAGCTGACCGGCGACTACATCGCCGACGCGCGCGCCGGCTTCGATCAGGCGGCGATCGGCGGCGGCAAGCCCCTCGTGACCTTCTCTATGTCCGCCGAGGGGGCGCGCCTGATGGAGAAGCTGACGACCGAGAACGTCAAGCGCCGGATGGCGACGGTCCTCGACGACAAGGTCGAGACCGCCCCGTACATCCAGTCGACCATCTCCTCCAACGGCCAGATCACGCTGGGAGGCGGCAAGGGCTTCCAGGAGATGAACGACGAGGCGAACGAGATCGCCCTCGTCCTCAAGGCGGGCGCGCTCCCCGCGCCGGTGACGATCTTCGAGGAGCGGACGGTCGGCGCGACGCTCGGGCCGGAGCTGGTGAAGAAGGGCACGCTCGCGGCGCTCGTCGGCCTCGGCATCGTGCTGGTCTTCATGGCGCTCTACTACCGCGGCAGCGGCCTCATCGCCGACGTGGCGCTCGTCCTCAACGGCCTGCTGGTCCTCGCCGTCATGTCGATGATCGGCTCCACCCTGACGCTCCCCGGCATCGCCGGCTTCGTCCTGACGCTCGGGATGGCGGTCGACGCCAACGTGCTCATCAACGAGCGCATCCGCGAGGAGCTGCGCGGCGGGAAGGGGACCAAGCAGGCGGTCCAGCTCGGCTACGACAAGGTCTTCTGGACCATCGTGGACGCGCACGTCACCACGCTGGCGGCCGCGGTCGTGCTGATGAACTACGGCACCGGCCCGGTGCGCGGCTTCGCGGTGACGCTGATCATCGGCCTGCTGGCGTCGATGTTCACGAGCATCGTCGTGACCCGCGTCATGATGGAGTACTTCACGCGCCACGAGACGGCGAGGCTGAGCGTCTGATGATCTTCAAGAGCTTCGACATCGTTCCCCACGGCACGAAGTTCGACTTCGTGGGGAAGCGCCACATCGCGGTGGTGCTCTCCCTCATCGTCAACCTCACCGTCATCGGCTGGTCCATCAAGGGGCTCAACTTCGGCGTGGACTTCGCCGGCGGCACCGAGATGGAGGTGAAGTTCTCCCAGGCCGTCGAGCCGGGCGCCATCCGGCACGGGGTGGAGGCGCTCGGGTTCAAGGACGCCTCGGTCCAGACCTACGGCCCCGAGTCCGAGAACACCTTCCTCATCCGCGTCGGGCGCGTCGCGCTCATGAGCCCCGAGGACTTCCGCAAGGTGGTCGACTCGGTCCGCGCGGCCTTCCCCGTGAAGGGGCAGCCGGCCTTCAACGCCGACAGCGGCGACAAGGTCGACTTCCAGTTCGACTCGCCGGTGGATCCGGCGGCGCTCCGCGGCGTGGTCGAGGGCGCCGGCGTGCGCGTGCGCGAGGTCCGCGAGGAGCAGGGGCTGGCGGCCGGCACGCGGTCCTACGCGGTCATCACGCAGGGGATCCGCGAGAAGGTCGAGTCGGACCTCGGCGCCCGCTTCGCGCAGGCGAAGCCTGAGGTCCGGCGCGTCGAGTACGTCGGGCCGGCGGTCGGGCGCGAGCTGCGCAACCAGGGCTTCAAGGCGGTCCTCTACGCCATGGCCCTGATCGTGATCTACGTCGGCCTGCGGTTCGACTTCCGCTTCAGCCCGGGCGTGATCATCGCGATCATCCACGACACCATCATCACGTTCGGCTACTTCGCCTTCTCCGGGCGCGAGTTCAACCTGACGTCGATCGCCGTCATCCTCACCGTGGTCGGCTACTCGGTGAACGACACGGTCGTCGTCTACGATCGAATCCGCGAGAACGGCGCGAAGCTCAAGGGGAGGGCGCTCGCCGACATCGTGAACCTCTCGATCAACGAGACGCTCGGCCGGACGTTCCTGACGTCCTTCGCCACGGCGCTGTCGCTGATCGGCCTCCTGGTGTTCGGCGTCGGGACGATCTTCGACTTCGCCTTCGCGATGCTCGTCGGCATCGTCTCCGGCACCTACTCGACCTGGTTCATCGCCGCGCCGATGACCGTCTGGCTCGAGGAGCGCGCGGCGAGGAAGGCCGGCGCCAAGGTCACGGCGTAGGCGGCTGGCGAGCGGAGCAGCCGCGGCACAAATGGGTGTCAGACCTCCCTGATAACGCTCCACCCGTGCAGAGCGCGGAAGGACGGGGAGCGAGGCGGTGGGTGGAGGCCACGGTGGACGTGGAGGCGGCGGAGAGGCTCGCCGGCGCGCTTCGCCTCCACCCGCTCGCGGCACGGGTCCTCGCCGGGCGCGGGCACGGGGATCCCGCCGCCGCCGCCGCATTCCTCGAGGCCCGCCTCGCCGACCTCCCCGACCCCTTCACGATGAAGGGGATGCGCGGCGCGGTGGAGCGGATCACCCGCGCGCTCACGGTGGGGGAACGGATCGCCTGCTACGGGGACTACGACGTGGATGGCGTCACGTCCACGGTGCTCCTGGCGGGGTTCCTGCGCGGCGCGGGCGGGGACGTCGTCACCTACACGCCCCACCGGCTGACGGAGGGCTACGGGCTCAACACGGCGGCGGTGGAGCGGCTCGCCCGAGAGGGCGTGAAGCTGCTCGTCGCGCTCGACTGCGGCATCGCGAGCGTCGAGGAGGTGCGCGCGGCGACCGCGGCCGGGGTCGAGACCGTCGTCGTCGATCACCACACGGCGCCGGTGGAGCTGCCGCAGGCGGTCGCCATCCTCAACCCGCACCAGCCCGGATGCGGGTACCCGTCGAAGGATCTCGCGGCGGTCGGCGTCACCTTCGCCCTCGTCATGGCGCTGCGCAAGACGCTGCGGGAGGCCGGCTGGTTCCGGCCCGACAGGCCCGAGCCCAACCTGAAGGACGCGCTCGATCTCGTCGCCCTCGGCACGGTGGCCGACGTCGTGTCCCTCGTCGGCGCCAACCGGATCCTCGTGAAGTGGGGGCTGCAGGAGCTGGCCCGCACGAAGCGCCCCGGGCTGGCGGCGCTCAAGCGCGTGGCGGGCATCCCCGATGGCGCGCCGGTCGGCGCGGGCCAGGTGGGCTTCCGGCTCGCGCCGCGGATCAACGCGGC
>JBAVTL010000020.1:0-2467 GCA_049696175.1 Anaeromyxobacteraceae bacterium | reverse complement strand
GAGCGGATCCGACACGCGCTCGCTCGACAGCTCCAGCTCTATCCCCTCGCCCGGCGTGAAGCGCGCGGGGGCGACCAGCTGGCAGCCGTGCGGGCTGATGTCCTCGGTGTCCGACGACCAGAAGCCGCCGCCGAGGAGCGGCGCACGCGCCTGGCACCTCACGAGCGCCCGTGGCGTGTGACGTGGGTTGACGATGAACTCGGACACGGGCCCACCCCTTTGGCGGTATTCATGAATCCTGCGCGCCCCCGGGGCGAGCCGTCAACGGGGTGGACCGCCGCATGGCCCCGGCCGGTGCGGGTGCCGATGTCGGGCGTTCGGGATAGATACTCCACCGAATGCGCCGGCCGCTCATCGAGATGCAGGGAGGGGACCTTCGCGTCGCGGGCACGTCGCTCCAGCTCGACGCCCGGCGTCGCGCGGAGTGCGCCTTCATCTCGCACGCCCACGGGGATCACCTCGGACGGCACGACCGGGCGATCGCGACGCCAGCGACCCTCGACCTCATGCGCTTCCGGCTCGGGGAGCCGAAGCGCCGGAAGACCGAGGCGCTGCCCGCCCAGTACAGGACGCCGTTCGGGCTGGGGGAGCTGACGCTGGAGCTCTTCCCGGCCGGGCACGTCCTGGGCTCCGCGCAGCTCCGCGTGCAGCGGGGGGACGTCGCGCTCGGCTACACCGGGGACTTCTGTCTCGAGCCGACCCACGCCGCGGAGCCGGCCGAGATCGTCCCGTGCGACGTCCTGGTCATGGAGTCGACCTTCGGCCACCCGCGGTACGCCTTCCCGCCGAAGGAGGAGATCCTCGCGGGGGTCCGGAAGTTCGTCGAGGACGCCCTCTCCGACGGCGTGACGCCGGTCCTCCTCGGCTATGCGCTCGGGAAGGCGCAGGAGCTCGAGAAGTGGCTCTGCGACCTGGGGTTCAAGGTCCGCGCCCACCCGTCGGTCCACGCGATCAACCGGATCTACGAGGCCCACGGCGTCGGCTTTCCGACGGCGCGGCTGCTCGGCGCCGAGGGGCCGGAGCGGGACGAGGTGGTCGTCGCGCCGCCGCACCTCGCGTGGTCCACGGCGCTGCGCGGCGTCGTGAGGCGCCGGACCGCGGTGCTCACGGGCTGGGCGAACGACGGCAGCAGGCGCTTCCGCGGCGTGGACGCCGCCTTCCCGCTCTCCGACCACGCCGACTTCCCGTCGCTCCTCCGCTACGCCAGGGAGAGCGGGGCGTCCCGCGTCTTCACGGTGCACGGCTTCGAGGAGGAGCTGGCGGGGGCGCTGCGCAAGCTCGGCCTCAGGGCGGAGCCGCTGCGCGAGACTCGGCAGCTCGAGTTGCTGTAGAACGGCCCCGTGATCGAGCTCGAGGTCTCCCCCGACGCCGCCGGACAGCGGCTCGACAAGTACGTCCGCAAGGCGTTGAAGGACGTCCCGCTGTCCCACGTGTACAAGCTGCTGCGGACCCGCCAGGTCCGCGTCAACGGCTCGCGCGGGAAGGCCGAGCAGCTGCTCGCGCCGGGCGACAAGGTGGTCATCCGCGGCGACGCCGATCGCCTGCTCGCGGCCCCTACCCCGGCGACGGGCGCGGGCAAGGCGGGTTACGCCGGCGTCAAGGTCACCTTCAAGGTCCTGCACGAGGACGCGGATCTCCTGGCGGTCGACAAGCCGGCCGGCCTCGCGGCCCACCCCGGGACGGGGATCGAGGGGGCGACGATGGTCGAGATGGCGCGCGCGTACCTGCGCGTCCCGGCCGACGTGCCGCCGCAGGAGTTCAAGCCGTCGCCCGCCCACCGGCTCGATCGCGAGACCTCCGGCATCATCCTCGTCGCCAAGAACCGGAAGGCGATGGTCCGGCTCACCGAGATCTTCACCTCGGGCGAGGGGGTCGCGAAGAGCTACCTCGCGCTCGCGAAGGGGAAGATGCGCGACGCGGGGACCATCGACCTGCCGCTCTCGGAGCACGAGCAGACCGGCAAGTCGAAGTCGGTGCGCGGCGTGAACTTCCAGGAGGCGCTCACGCGCTGGAAGGTCCTCGCCTCGATGAAGGAGGCGTCGCTCCTCCAGGTCGCGATCGAGACTGGGCGGACGCACCAGATCCGCCGCCACCTGGAGGCCGTGGGTCACCCGGTTGCGGGCGACAAGCGCTACGGGGACTTCCCCTTCAACCACGCCGCGCGAACGCGCTGGGGGCTCAGGCGCATGTTCCTCCACGCGTGGAAGCTCTCCCTCCCGCACCCGACGACGGGGGAGCGGCTCTCGCTGACGGCG
The DNA here is from genome assembly GCA_049696175.1 of Anaeromyxobacteraceae bacterium. Classification (GTDB taxonomy): domain Bacteria; phylum Myxococcota; class Myxococcia; order Myxococcales; family Anaeromyxobacteraceae; genus DATIVK01. The sequence continues at coordinate 212 of JBAVTL010000020.1, read as the reverse complement.
CCGCTCCCGGAGGAGCTGGTCGAGGTGGTGCGGCGGCTCAACCTGCCGCTCCCGCCGGGCGTCGCCGCGCCGTCCCCCCGCCGTTGATCGGGCGGCGCCACCGCTCTACATTCGCCCCCTCGTGAGTGAGCAACGTGAAGATGAGACGACGCCCATTTCCCCGATCGGCAGGACCGTGGTCGCGCCGGCGAGGACGGTGATCATGCGCGCGA
>JBAVTL010000019.1:0-3535 GCA_049696175.1 Anaeromyxobacteraceae bacterium | reverse complement strand
GCTCGGCGACGCGCCGCCCTGGTCCGCCCGCGAGGGCGGCCAGGCGTGAGACGAGCGCGGCCGGATAGCCCGGCCGCGCCCGGTAGTCCTCCGCGAGCCGGTTGAAGACCCAGCGCTCGCGATCGTGGATGGAGACGTTCCGGCGCGCCACGTGCGCGAACCTAGCACCAAGAACCTCTTCCCTCTCCCCCACCGGGGGAGAGGGCAGGGTGGTGTGCCCAGCATGGGCGTGACTAGGAGGTGAAAGTCCTCTGGGGAACCTGGTCGCAGGGACTCCGAGGGAACCGCAAGGCGCCGACCGCGAGGGGAGCGCTGAAAGAAGCGGGGAACGAAGCCGCGAGCCGACGAACAGAAAGCGGATGCGAGGCGGTGTCGAGCAGGGCGAGCGGGCCACTGACCGCGAAGCTCTCGCGACCAAAGCTCGGTGCCGTATATCCGACGGTTGTGCGGCGAAAGTCACGACCCTTACCTGGGGAGATCTCGCCTTGCGCCTGAAAGGGCGACGCCGAGGAGGCGGAGCGAGAAGTCAGCAGAGGCCGTAGTAGCGGCAGGACGCCGCGAAGGGCCGAACGAGCAAGAGGGTGGAACGACCGTGAGCCTCGAACGCGCCATGCGCCAGAAGACCAGACAACTGGAGCTCCCGCTGGGGAGCAGGGGTGAAGCCCCGACAGCCCAGCGGAGCGGCGAAGCGCGGACGGCGGCGCACGGAGACGGACGCCCGGGAACAGACCGCCTGATGGAAGAGGTGGTCCAGCGCGACAACGCCAAGGCGGCGCTGAAGCGCGTGAAGCAGAACAAGGGCAGCCCCGGCATCGACGGGATGACCCTGCAGGACCTGCCGAAGTATCTGGTCGAGCACTGGGAGGAGATCCGGGAGCAGTTGCTCGCGGGGACCTACCAGCCGAGGCCGGTGAAGCGGCAGGAGATACCGAAGAGCGGCGGCGGGGTCCGAGAGCTTGGGATCCCTACTGTGCTCGACCGGTTCATCCAGCAGGCGATTCTCCAAGTCTTGCAGCCGCGATTCGACCCGACGTTCTCCGAGCACAGCCACGGCTTCCGCCCGGGACGCAGCGCGCACGACGCAGTGTGCGAGGCGCAGCGGTACATCCAGAGCGGGCGCCGTGTCGTGGTGGACGTGGATCTCGAGAAGTTCTTCGACCGCGTGAACCACGACGTGCTGATGGGGAAACTGGCGGGGAGGATCGCGGACAAGCGGATGCTGGGGTTGATTCGGCGCTACCTCGAAGCCGGCGTCATGGTGAACGGGGTGGCGATGGAAAGGCACGAAGGGACGCCGCAAGGCGGCCCGCTCTCGCCGCTCCTCGCGAATGTGCTCCTCGACGAAGTTGACAAGGAGTTGGAGAAGCGTGGGCACGCGTTCGTGCGCTACGCCGACGACTGCAACGTGTACGTGCGGTCCAGGCGGGCTGGCGAACGGGTGATGGAGGCGCTTCGGCGGCTCTATGCGCGGCTCCGGCTACGGGTCAACGAGGCGAAGAGCGCGGTGGCGCGCCCGCGGGACCGCAAGTTCCTCGGCTACAGCTTCTATTACGCCGAGGGAGGCGAGGTCCGGCGGCGCATCGCACCGAAGGCCCTTGAAGCGATGAAGGAGCGCGTCCGGGCAATCACCGCCCGGAGCGGCGGCAGGTCCATGGACCGGGTCATCGAAGAACTGCGGAGCTACCTCGTCGGTTGGAAGGGATATTTCCGACTCGCCGACACACCCAAGGTCTTTCTTCGACTCGACGAATGGATCCGCCACCGCCTGCGGCTCGTCCAACTCAGACAGTGGAAGCGCGCCACGACGGTCTTCCGCGAACTGCGCGCTCGGGGAGCACCCGAGCACGCTGCCGCAGGAGCCGCCCTGTTCGCCCGAAGCTGGTGGAGGACGTCGAGCCACCCGGCGTTTCACGTCGCACTGCCCACGAGCTACTTCGACCGGATGGGAGTACCGAGGCTTGCAGGCTGACCTCAACTGCTCGAACCGCCGGATGCGGACCCGCATGTCCGGTGGTGTGGGAGGGGAGTAGCCGGGATCACCGGCTACCCCCTATCCCGATAGGGGGCGATTACGGTGGCCTACGGACGCCACTCCAGGCCGCCCGTGACCATCGTGTTCGTGTAGTCCCACTTGATGTCGTAAGGGCGGCGGGTGGCCGTCGGCGGGAAGACGCCGGGGACGTAGTCCCTGTAGTTGGTGTCGCGCTTGAGCCACGAGGCCTCCGCGAGCGCGAAGAGCCCCTTGGTGAGCTCGAAGCGCGCCCCCGCCCTGGCTTCGATCCGGTTGTCGTAGAGCCGCTTCCCGTCCTCGGTCCCCTGCACGTAGGTGCCGGCGCCGAGGCCGTCCGAGCTGATCGACTTCGAGTCCGGCCCGTAGGTGACGAGCTTCGCGGAGAGCTTCGCCTCGAGCGAGAGCCTCCCCATCGGCCGGAGCTTCGCCTCGACGTAGGGGTGGTGGCCGGTGTTGGTGTAGTAGCCCTGGAACGGATCGGTCTCGCTGATGAAGCCGTACCCGAGCGTCACCTTCACCGGCTTCGTCAGGTACTCGGCCTCCACGCGCGGCTCGAAGCCGTAGAGCGACGCCAGCGGATCCGAGCGGCTGGTCCCGCCGGTGTCGGCCTTCTTGGCGAGCAGCACGTCGTATTTCCGGTAGAAGGCGTCCAGCCGCAGGGCGTAGCCGAATTCGGCGAAGAGCTGGCGGAACGACGCTCCGACCTTCGCCTCGCCGTTGTCGCGCGGCGCGAGGTGGACCACCGAGATGGAAGGATCGTAGTTGGGGTCGCGGACGTAGTCGTACTTGACGTACTCCGCCTTGAGCCGCAGGTGCCTCCCGTCGCCGAGCTTGTCCCAGAGCTGCCACCCCGCGTACCACCGGGAGTGTGAGTGCCGATCGGTGGGCAGCACCCCGCCCACGCCGTCCGGCTGGTAGAGGTCGGGCCAGTTCGGCCGCCAGGTGTAGGACGCGCCGGCGATCGGGCCGTGGCGGAGGCCGCCGTCCACGAAGTCCACGTCGATCCCGGCGCCGGCGATCGTCTCGTTCAGGCTCGCGCCGAAGGTCTGCCGGTGATCCAGCCGGAGCGGGAACGCGACCTCCACGCTCTCAGCGCGCAGGGTGGGCTTCCAGTCGGCCTGAAGGAAGGCGAGCCCGCCTGAGTACCGGCGGACGCCCATCCCGTCGAAGGCGCCGCCCAGCGCGCGGAGCGTCAGGTCCTCCTGCTTGCGGTGCTTCTCCGGGGCGGCCGTGGAGCCGGGCGCCTCGTCCTCCGCGGAGGCCAGTGCTGGCGCCGCCGAGAGCGCGAGGGTGAGGGCGAGGGCGAGGGGGTGGCGGAGCATCGAGGTCCTTTCGTGCAATGGCAGGTCAGGGAGTTGGCTGGTGCGTGCGGTCATGTGTGGCTCCTGTCGATTCCTTAGGCCTATCGGGGCGCCTGCCCGGTCCCAGTCGAGCAGAGCGCGGGGAGCGCCATGACGCCGGGATCGGCTGGCGCCTCCCGGGCGAGCTGGCGGGACGCGGCGCTGCACCCGGCGCGGTCCCCCT
>JBAVTL010000018.1:0-4976 GCA_049696175.1 Anaeromyxobacteraceae bacterium | reverse complement strand
GGACCACGCGGCGCGAGCGGGACGGCCGGCTTGTCGAGCGAGGCGCTGGCCACCGCGTCAGTCAGCGCGCCGGTGACCGTGCGCTTCACGTCCTCCACGACGCTCAGCTCGTCTCCGAGCTGGCCCTTGAGGTCGTCGGTCGCCTTCCGGAGCTCCCTGAGCCCCTTGGCGAGCGTCTTGGCGGCGTCCGGGAGGCGATCCGGCCCGAGCAGGATCAGGGCCAGGATCGCGATGATGGCGAGCTCGCCGAAGGAGAGGCCGAACATGGCGGGAACACCTCTATCACGCGCGCGTGGGCGTTACCTCACCACTAGACCTTGAAGCGCTTCACCTCGTCCCCAAGCGTATCGGCCTTGCTGGCGAGGTCGGTGATCGCCGCCTCGAGGTCCCGGACCGAGCGGGCCTGGGCCTCGGCCACCTGCTTGATCTGGTCCACCGCCCCCATGACCTGCTCCGAGCCGCGGGTCTGCTCCTTCTGGGCGCGGTTGAGGTGGTGGACCATCTCGGAGATCGACTCGATGGCGCGGGTGATCTGCTTTGAGCCGCGCGCCTGCTCCTGCGACGAGCGCTCGACGTGCTTGGTGATCGACTTCATCTTCTCCGAGCTCTTCATGATCTGCTCGGAGCCGCGCGCCTGCTCCGCGGTCGCCGACGCGATCTGCTGCACGGCCTCGGCGATCCTGTTGATGGCCATCGTCACCTGCTTGGAGCCGCGCGCCTGCTCGATGGTCGCCCGCGCGATCGCCTTCACCATCTGCGTCGACTTCTGCGAGGACTCCTGGATCTTCATCAGGGCCGACTCCGCCTCCTGCCCCAGCCGGACCCCCTCCTCGACGCTGCGGACGCCGCGGTCCATCGCCTGGATGGCGTTCCGCGACTGGTCCTGCACCGCCCGCACGAGCTCTGAGATCTCCTTGGTCGAGGCGCCAGTCCGCTCGGCGAGGTCCTTGATCTCGTCGGCGACGACGGCGAACCCCTTGCCGTGCTCACCCGACTGGGCCGCGAGGATGGCGGCGTTGAGGGCGAGGAGGTTCGTCTGCTCGGCCACGTCGTCGATCACGTTGAGGATGTTTCCGATGGCGGCGATCTTCTTGCCGAGCGCCTCGATGACGTTTGCGGCCTCGCGGGAGGAATCCTTGATCTTGTCGATGCCGACGAGGGTCCGCGAGATCGACTCGGCCCCGACCTCGGCGTCCCGCTGGGCCTGCTCGGACAGGCGCGCGGTCTCGTTGGCGTTGGTCTCCACCTGGCCGATGGAGACGTCCATCTCGTTCATCGAGGAGCTCGTCTCCTCGGTGGTCGCGGAGAGGTCCTCGATGTTCTTCGCGACCTCCTTGATCGAGTAGGTCATCTGCTCGATCGCGGCGGTGGTCTCCTCGACGCTGGCGGAGAGCCCCTGGATGTTCTCGGCCACCTCGTCGTTGGTGGCCGCCATCTCCAGGATCGACGAGGAGGACTCCTCCGCGCTCTGCGCCAGCACCTCGACGTTGTCGGCGATCCCCTTGAGGCTGGCGATCATCTCGCCCATCGAGGCGGAGGTCTCGGTGACGCTCGCCATCACGGTCTGCGTGCCCTGCGTCACCGCCGCGCCGGTCCGGGAGACGCCGTCGATGACGGTGCGGACGCCACCGGTCACGTTCTGGACCCGCGACAGCGTGACCGCCAGGTTCTCCCCGATCCGGTTGAGCGAGGCGGCCATCATCCCGAGCTCGTCGTCGCCGTGCTGGCGCGCCCGCGCGGTGAGGTCGCACTCGGAGACGCGCTGGGCGACCCCGCTCATCTCCTGGAGCGGCTCGAGCACGACGCGCGCCGCGAGCAGGTAGACGAGCGCCGCGAGCACCGCCGCCCCCACCAGCATCAGGAGGCCGATCTGGATCCGGAACTTGCGCAGGTCGTCCCGCAGCTCCGCCCCCGTCACGCCCATCAGGACCCAGCCGGCGCTCTTCTCCCGCAGCGTCCCGTCGGGCTGCGGGAGCTTCACCACGATCTCGCGGCTGAAGCAGAAGTCGCCGTCGTGCTCGAACGAGGGGGCGAAGCTCCGCTCCGTGTGCAGGGCCAGCGCCTCCTCCGCCGTCCCGCTCCAGCCACGGCCGAGCCGCTTCGCCGCGATCGACCTGTCGGCGCGGAGGACGAGGACGTAGGTGTCGTGCTCCTCGTTGAACGTCTCGTCCACGTCCGCGGCGAGGAACCCCTCGTTCTCACCCAGCGCGAAGGTGCCGAGGCGCGAGGCCATCACGCGCGCGTCGCTCTCGCCCGCGTGCAGGATCGCGTTGACGAGGGCGCGCCGCACCTGGACGTCCAGCGAGACACCCGTCATCGTCCCGCCGAGCAGCAGGAGCGCGGCGATGCCGAGCACGAGCGCCCGCTTGATTCCCAGCTTGTCGATCCAGGTGAGCATCGCGTACCGCCGGCTCGGGGGATGGGCGGCATGAGAAACGGCCGCAGTTCCAAGCGTTTGCGGATGCTACCGGCGCGCCCCGAGAGGGTCAAGGAAGCGGCGCCGCGCGGGCCTGCCGCGGGTCACTCCATGATGAGCTGCTGCGCGTTCACCTTCTGCGCCCTGTCGTCCCGCGTGGGCACGCTCCCCTCCTTGAAGGGCTCGACGACGCCGCCGCTCTCGACCGGCTTCCCGGTGTCGCGGTCGATCATCACCATCACCATGCCGGGCGGCGGCGTGAACTCGGGCTGCGGACGCTCACGCAGCGCGCCGCGCATGTAGTCGAGCCAGATGGGGAGCGACGCCTGGCCGCCCGTCTCGTACCGGCCGAGCGGCGTCTCGTTGATGTCGTAGCCGAGCCAGACCCCCGTCGCGAGGTCGTGCGTGAAGCCCATGAACCACGTGTCGAACGAGTCGTTGGTCGTGCCGGTCTTGCCCGCGGCCGGCTTCCCCAGCCGGGCGGCGCGGGCCCCCGTCCCGACCGTCGCCACCTCACGCATCAGGTGGACGAGGGTGTACGCCGTCCGCGGATCCATCGCCTGCTCGCGCGGGCGCGAGACCTCGGCGAGCCCCGCCGCGAGCCGCTCCGAGAGCGGCATCCAGGGATCCCGCCAGTCGGCGTGGTCCTCGAGGACGCGCCCGTCGCGATCCAGCACCCGCTTCACGAAGCCGCTGCCACGCCGCTCCCCATAGCGGGCGAAGAGCGCGTAGACGTTGGTCAGCTCCCAGAGGTTGACGCACGAGGAGCCGAGCGCGCTGCCCAGCTCCTGCTTCACCGGCGTCGTGATCCCGAGCTGCTTCGCCCAGTCGGCCAGCGCGTTCGAGCCCTCCTTCACGATGAGCGCCTCGGCCGTCTTCACCGCCGGGATGTTCATCGAGTTGATGAGCGCCGTCCGGACGGTGACGTCCCCCTTGAACTCCTCGCCGTAGTTCTGAGGCTTCCACGCGTTCTCGTCGTCCCGGAAGACGATCGGCGCGTCGGTCAGGATGGTCGCGGGCGTGAAGTCGAGCTTCTCCACGGCGGCCGAGTAGACGATCGGCTTGAACGCCGAGCCGGGCTGGCGGCACGCCTGGAAGGCGCGGTTGAACTCGCTCGCGTCGAAGTCGTAGCCGCCCACCATCGCGGCCACGTAGCCGGTCCACGGATCGACCGAGACGAGCGCCCCCTGCAGCTTCGGCTCCTGCTCCAGCGCGAAGAGCACCGGCGCGTCAGGGACGTCCTTGGACCTCCCGGCCGCGAGGCTCCGCTCCGAGTCCACCAGCTCCTTGCGCGAGACGCGCCTCACCAGCACGACGTCGCCGCCATGAAGCACCCCGGAGACGCCGACCAGCAGCGCCCCCGCGTAGGAGACCTCCGGGTTGGGCCGCCGGGCCCAGCGCATCCCGGAGATCGGGATGATCCCCTCGTTCGCGCCGACGGCGACGCGGACGACGTTCTGCGCGGCCTCGACGCCGGTGACGATCCCGACCGCGTGCTCCCCGAGGGCCAGTGAGCCCGCCGGCCAGCCGCGGGCGAGCCGCTCCTCGAGCGCCCTGCGGTCGGCCCCCTGCACGCGCTGGAGCACGCCGTTGTAGCCCTGCCGGCGGTCCACCTCGAGCAGCCCCTCGAGCATCGCCGCCTGCGCGGAGCGCTGCTTCTCGAGGTCCATCGCCATCTCGACGCGCAGGCCGTCCTGGAGCAGCCGCTCGTTCCCGTAGTGATCGACCACGTGGCGCCGGACCTGCTCGACGTAGAAGGGGGCGGTCTCGCGGAAGACGTCGTCCACCCCGTGGACCTTCACCTCGGCGGCGGAGGCCCGCTCGCGCTCCTCCGCGGTGATCGTCTCCTCCTCGAACATCCGGCGCAGGACGTACCGGCGGCGCTCCTTGGCCGTCTCCGGGTGGGAGAACGGGGAGTACTTCGAGGGCGCCTGCGGGAGCCCGGCGAGCAGCGCCGACTCCTCTAGCGTCAGCTCCCCGACGTTCTTGCGGAAGTAGTTCTCGGCGGCCGACTGGACCCCGTAGCTGTGGTGCCCGAGGTAGACGCCGTTCAGGTACAGCCAGAGGATCTGCTGCTTGGTGAGGGCCTGCTCGAGCCGGAGCGCGAGGATCAGCTCGCGCACCTTCCGCCGCAGGCTCTTCCGCGTCCCCTCCTGGAACCCCTCGGTGGAGATCAGGATCGACTTCGCGGTCTGCTGCGTGAGGCTCGACCCGCCCTGCACCTTGCGGTGCAGGACGTATGTGTTGATCGCGGCGCGGAGCGTCCCGCGCCAGTCGACGCCGGCGTGGTCGAAGAAGCGCTGGTCCTCGGAGGCGATGAAGGCCTGGATGAGCTGCGTCGGGATCCGATCGTACGGGACGATCTTGCGCCGCTCGACGAAGAACTCCCCGGCGACCTGCCCGTCGGCGCTGACCATCTCGGTGACGATCGGCGGCCGGTACCGGTCCACCGAGGGGATCTCGGGGAGCCCGCGGGAGAAGAGGACCCACGCGGCGGTGGCGGCGAGGCCGCCTGCTGCGAGCGCGAGCGCGGCGAGGGCCGCAGCCCAGCGGACGAGCC
>JBAVTL010000017.1:0-1505 GCA_049696175.1 Anaeromyxobacteraceae bacterium | reverse complement strand
CCGCCGCCAGCGCCAGCGCCGCGTCGATCGCGATCGCGGGAAACGCCGCCGCCGCGCGAACGCGACCATCACCTCCGACGACTCAGAGGCGTCACGCCACCCGCGCGCGCTCCGCGTCGCTCCCCCTGATGAGCTGCTTCTGACTCGGGAACGTTCGGCCGCGGGGATGCGCACCGCGCGACGGCCTAGCGCGCCGCGCGAACCTCCCTTACCTCGCCTGAATTCCTACGAAGTGATGAATGGTCAGCCCACCGGGGGAGAGGGTCAGGGTTGAGGGGGCGCTCCGCTCCGATCCGGCGGGCAGCCCCACTACCGGCTCGTTGCGGCTACTATCTGCGGTCGGCGTGTCCCATGGACCGGATCGGCGCGCGGTAAGCAGCCGGCACGACCTCGCTGGGCCGGCAGTTCCGTAGGGCTGAATCCGGTGACGCGCCTCGGGGCCCATGTTTCACCGAATCGATGGAGTGCCCGACCCAATGACCCGCTGGCTCCTCCTGTTCCTCTGCGCCGGACTTCTTCCCGGGTGCGGCTCGAAGCCGGCAGAGCGCCCCTCGCCCCCGCCTTCTTCCGCTACCCGCGCGAGGCCCGCTTCCCCCTCAGCCGAGGAGGCCGCCGTGCCCGAGCACGCGGTGATCGTCCACTTCCGATACGGCCAACCCGGCCTCGAACCGCTGCGCGCGGTTGAATCCAGACTGGAGGCCGCGCTCGCGAAGGCCGGCGTGGGCGAGTTCGACGGCGACGAGATCGCGGTCAACCTGGCCGACGGCAGCCTCTACATGTACGGACCGGATGCCGACCGGCTCTTCGCAGCGATTCGCCCCGTGCTCGACGCCACGTCCTTCATGTGCGGCGCCATGGTCCGCCTCAGGTACGGCCCGCCAGCCGATGGCACGCGGGAGACCGTCCTGATCATCACCTGCTAGAACGCGTGCAGGAAGAGCCCGCTCCGCAGCTTCGGCTCGAACCAGGTGCTCTTCGGCGGCATGAGCTTCCCTGCGTCGGAGACCGCCAGCAGCTCCTCGATGCGGGTGGGGAAGAGGTGGATCGCCATCGACCACCCCTCCTCGCGCACGCGCTTCTCCAGCTCCGCGGCGCCCCGGATCCCGCCGACGAAGTCCACGTTCTTGTCCCGGCGCGGGTCCTCGATGCCGAAGATCGGCGAGAGGATCTGGTCCTGGCAGAGCGAGCAGTCGAGCGACGCCACCGGGTCCACCGCGTCGAACGATCCGGCCCGGACGCGCGCGTGCCACCAGCGCCCCGCCGCGAAGACGCCGAAGGCGCGGGCGTTGGGCGGGCGGGGGTCCGTCGCCGGCTCCACGTCCATCACCTTCCGGAGCTCGCCGAGCAGCGCCTCCGGTGAGCGCCCCTTCGCGTCGCGGACGAGCCGGTTGTAGGCGAGGATCTGCATCTGATCGTGCGGGAACACGACCGCGAGGAACCGGGCGTGGTCGCCCGGCCTGGCGCGGCGGGCGGCGTGGACGCGCGAGGCCGCCGCCGAGCGGTGG
>JBAVTL010000016.1:0-7035 GCA_049696175.1 Anaeromyxobacteraceae bacterium | reverse complement strand
CTTCGACCCAGCCGGCGCAGGGGCGGTGACGATGTCGAGCGAAGCGCGCACCGAGAGGCTCCCGCCGGGCGAGCCGACGCCGGCCCCGTCCGAGCAGACGGCCGTCGTCTCGCACGGGCCGGCGTGGCTCTGCGGCCGGCTCCTCGGCGAGATCCTGATCGAGACGGCGAAGCTCCCGCGCGAGCGGCTCGAGGAGGCGCTCGCGGCCCAGCGGGGCGAGCAGGCCGGGGCGCGGATCGGCGAGATCCTGGTCCGGTCGAAGGCCGCCACCGAGGAGGAGGTGCTCCGGGCGCTGGCCCTCCAGCTCGACCTCCCCTTCCTCGAGCGGATCGACACCGACGCAATCCCGGCCGACCTGCTCAAGCGGATCCCGATCAACTTCGCCAAGCAGGCTCGCGTCCTGCCGCTCGGGCTGTCCGACGACGCCGTCCGCGTCGCGGTGGCCGACCCGCTCGACACCTCGGCGCAGGAGAGCCTGGGCCAGCTCCTCGGCGCGCCGGTCGCCCCGGAGGTCGCCGAGGCGCAGAAGGTCGTCGACGCCATCAACCAGGTCTACGACCGCGCCTCCGACGAGCACGAGAAGCTCATGGAGGACCTCGAGACCGAGGACCTCGAGAGCGTGGCGCACGAGCTGGAGGAGCCGGCGGATCTCCTCGAGGCCGACGACGAGGCGCCGATCATCCGGCTCGTCAACTCGCTCATGTTCCGCGCCGTGAAGGAGCGGGCCAGCGACATCCACATCAACCCGGAGGAGCGGGACATCTCCGTCCGCTACCGGATCGACGGCGTGCTCCGCGAGGTGATCCGCCCTCCGAAGCGCTTCCAGGCCTCGATCGCCAGCCGCATCAAGATCATGGGCGGGCTCAACATCGCCGAGAAGCGGCTCCCGCAGGACGGGCGGATCCGGATCAAGATCGCCGGCAAGGACGTGGACATCCGGCTCTCGACGGTCCCCACCGCCAACGGCGAGCGGATCGTGATGCGGCTCCTGGACAAGTCGAGCGTGGTGCTCGACCTCGGCTCGCTGGGCTTCGAGCCCTGGCAGCGGAAGATCATGGACGGGCTCGTGACGAGGGCCCACGGCATCGTGCTGGTCACCGGCCCCACCGGCTCCGGCAAGACGACGACGCTCTACGGCGCGCTCTCCCAGATCAACGCGCCCGACCTGAACATCCTCACCATCGAGGATCCGGTCGAGATCCCGCTCAAGGGCGTCGGCCAGGTCCAGGTCAACCCCAAGATCGAGCTCACCTTCGCGAACGGGCTCCGTTCGTTCCTCCGCCAGGACCCCGACGTCATCATGGTCGGCGAGATCCGGGATCTGGAGACCGCCGAGATCGCGATCCAGGCCTCGCTCACCGGCCACCTGGTGCTCTCCACCGTCCACACCAACGACGCCGCCGGCGCCGTCACCAGGCTCGTCGAGATGGGGGTCCAGCCCTTCCTCGTCGCCTCGTCGCTCTGCGGCGTCCTCGCCCAGCGGCTCGTCCGCGTCCTCTGCAAGGAGTGCCGCGAGCCCTACGTGCCGACCAGGGAGGAGCGCGGCCTGGCGTACCTCACCGACGAGATCATGACGCAGGCGGGGAACCCGACCCACCTCTACCGCGCCGTCGGCTGCCCGGCCTGCCAGGGGACCGGCTACCAGGGGCGCACAGGCATCTACGAGCTGATGCTGATCGACGACGAGGTCCGCCAGCTGATCCTGAAGAACGTCGACTCCAACACCATCAAGAAGGCGGCGGTCGAGCACGGCATGCTGACCCTGCTCCAGCACGGCGCCTACAAGGTGGCGCGCGGGATCACGACCGCGGCCGAGGTCCTCTCCGTGACCGCCGAGGACCTCTAGCATGCCGGTCTTCCAGTACAAGGCGCTCGACGCGGCCGGCAAGGCGGTCCAGGGGCTCAAGGAGGCCGACAGCCCGAAGACGCTGCGCGCGGCGCTGAAGCGGGACGGCGTCTTCCTCACCGAGGTGCTGGGGGCGCAGGAGCAGAAGGCGCAGGCGGCGCGCGACGTCTCGGTGAAGCGCGTGATCCTGGGGCGGGTCAGCCCGACCGACCTCGCCATCATGACCCGCCAGTTCGCCGTCCTCGTCGGCGCCGGGATCCCGCTCGTGGAGACGCTCGGCGCCCTGGTCGAGCAGATCGATCACGAGAAGCTGAAGCGGATCCTCTCCGACGTGAAGCAGCGGGTCAACGAGGGCGCCTCGCTCGCCGACGCGCTCGCGGCGCACCCCAAGGTCTTCGCGACGCTCTACGTGAACATGGTCCGGGCCGGCGAGTCCTCGGGGGCGCTGGACGTCGTCCTCGTGCGGCTCGCCGACTTCACCGAGAGCCAGGCGCGGCTCCGCTCCAAGATCATGGGGACGATGGCCTACCCGGCCTTCATGATGGTGATCGGCACCGTCGTGCTCGGCGTCCTCTTCGCGGTGGTCATCCCCAAGATCGTGAAGATCTTCGACGACAGCCGCGTGGCGCTCCCCTGGTACACGCGCATCCTCATCGGCCTCTCCTCCTTCGTCTCGCAGTGGTGGTGGGCCATCGCCCTCGCCATGGTCGGCGCCGTCTGGGGCTTCGTGCGGTGGCGCGGGACGACCGAGGGGCGCGCGCGCTGGGATCGCTTCGTCCTCACCGTCCCCGTCTTCGGGAAGCTGGTCCGGATCGTCGCGATCGGCCGCTTCGCGCGCACGCTCTCGACGCTCCTGAAGAGCGGCGTGCCGCTCCTCACCGCGATGGACATCGTCCGGAACATCGTCGGCAACACGCGCCTCTCGGAGGTGATCGAGCAGGCCCGCGACGCCATCCGCGAGGGCGAGTCGATCGCCGCCCCGCTCAAGCGCTCCGGCGAGTTCCCGCCGCTCGTCTTCCACATGGTGGCGGTCGGCGAGCGCTCCGGCTCGCTCGAGGAGATGCTCGGCAACGTCGCCAAGGCCTACGAGGACCAGGTGGAGACCACGATCAGCACCCTCACCTCGCTCCTCGAGCCGCTCATGATCATCTGCATGGGCGGCGTAGTCGGCTTCATCGTCGTCTCGGTCCTGATGCCGATCCTTCAGCTCAACACCCTCGCAGGAGGCTGACCTTGAAACTTCGGACGCTTCGCGCCGCGCACCGCGGCATGACCCTCATCGAGATCCTCGTCGTGCTCGTCATCATCGGCCTCATCGCCACCGCGGTGGCGGTGAACGTCGTGGGCGCGGGCGAGAAGGCGCGCGTGGACCGCGCCAAGGCGGACGTGCAGCGGATCGCCAGCGAGGGGGTGGAGGCCTTCAAGGTGATGCGCGGCCGCTACCCGACGAGCGAGGAGGGGCTCGACATGCTCGTGAAAGAGAAGTTCCTCAAGGCCAACTCCAAGGAGGGCAAGCTGCTCGACCCCTGGAACCGCCCGTACGTCTACCTCTACCCGGGCCAGGACCACCCCGACGCCTTCGACGTGAAGTCCTACGGCGCCGACGGCCAGCCCGGCGGCGAGGGCGAGAACGCCGACCTCGCCAACTACTGAGCCCCGGATGGCCCGCCCCGCCCACACCCACCGCGCCGGCTTCACGCTCATCGAGCTGATGATCGTGATGACCGTGGTCGCCCTGCTGGCCACCGCGGCCGGCCCGGCGCTGGGCGGCCTCACGGGCGCGGACGCGCGCAAGGCGGCGGGGGAGCTCTCCGGCTCGATGCGCTGGCTCTTCGACAGCGCGTCGGTCCGGCACGCCACCTGCCGGCTGGTCCTCTCGCCCGCCGACCGGAGCTTCTGGGCGGAGTGCGCGCCGGGACGCGCGACGATCCCGCGGGACCCGGAGAAGGCGAAGGAGCGCGCGAGCGGCGAGGCCCCTGGCGGCGCCGAGCCCGCGAGCGGCTTCGCCCGGTTCGAGGATCCGATCGTGCGCAGGCGGGTGCTCCCCGGCGCCACCGTCTTCAAGGCGATCCGGATCGAAGGCCGTGAGCCCTCCACCGACGGCGGCCCCGCCTACGTCCACTTCTTCCCCGGTGGCAGGGCCCAGTCCGCGCGCGTGACGATCGCCGACGGCGACAACGTCTTCACGATCCGGCTCGAGCCCTTCACGGGGCGCGCGCGCGTCACCGCGGGTGAGCCCGAGGGGCGTGACGAATGAGCGGGAGGCGCGCCACCCGGGCCTTCACCCTGCTGGAGGTGATGGTGGCGATCGCCATCCTCGCCTTCGCGCTCCTCTCGGTGAGCGACATCGTCTCCGGCTCGCTCCGGAGCCAGGTGCTGGCCCGCGACCTCGAGGTCGCCACGCTGCTCGCGCGGGGGAAGATGGCGGAGCTGACCGAGAAGTACGAGCGCGAGGGCTTCTCGCTCGGGGGCGCCACGGACGACGGGACCTTCGAGGACGAGGGGCACCCCGAGTTCAAGTGGAGCGCGAAGGTGCTCGAGCCGGAGGGGACGCTCGACGGCAAGGCGCTCGCCGGGATGTTGCTTGGCGGCGGCAGCCTCCAGGACGTCCTCGCGCCGAAGGCCGACGCCGACGGGCGCCAGCAGGTGAACCCGGCGGCCGCGGGCGTGGCCGCCATGGTCGAGCAGCAGCTCGACGTGTTCGCGCAGTCGGTGAAGAAGGGGGTCCGCGAGCTGCGGCTGACGGTCTCCTGGAAGGAGGGGGCCCGCGACGAGTCCTTCGCGGTCGTGACCCACCTCGTGGTGCTCCAGCCCTCCGGAGGCACGCCGTGACCGCGCGCGGCCTCACGCTCATCGAGGTCATGATCGCGATGGCGATCACCGCCATCATGGGGGCGATGGTCGCCGGCGCGATCGGCCAGGTCGATCGCGCCTCCGTGGTCACCCGCGCGCAGAGCGAGCGCTACGGCGAGGCGCGCCGGGCGCTCTCGCGCCTCACGAGCGAGCTGGCGATGGCCTTCGTGAGCGAGCACTTCGACAGCGCGCGCTTCTCGAACGGGCGCCCCACCCTCTTCCGCGGCCGGGAGGACGGCGTCCTCTTCAGCACGATGGCCCATGTCCGGCTCTTCCGCGGGGCGAAGGAGTCCGACCAGGCCTTCGTGGAGTACGCGCTCGACCGGGATCCCGAGGACCGCGACGCCGACGCGCTCTTCCGGCGGGAGAAGCTCCGGATCGACGGGGACCCCGGGAGCGACGGGCGAAGGGACCTCGTCGCCCGCGGCGTGAAGCGGCTCACCCTGTCGTACTGGGACGCGAAGAAGAAGGAGTGGGTCCGCGAGTGGGACACCTCGCGCGTCGAGCGCTCCAACGAGCTCCCCGCCCTCGTCCGCGCCGAGATGGAGCTCACGCTCGCCGACGGGCGGCTGGAGCGGCTCTCCTCCTCGGCCCGCGTCGCCATCTCCCGCCCCCTGGACTTCTGACCATGGCCCCCCTGCCTACAGCGCGGCGCCACGCCCGCCGCCGCGACCGCGGGGCGGCGCTGCTCGTGGTCATCGTCTCGACGGCGATCCTCACCGCCATCGCCGTGGACCTCGCCTACAACACCCGCGTCTCGCTGCTCACCGCCGCCAACGCGCGCGACGAGCTCCGCGCGGAGTACCTCGCGCGGAGCGGCGCGCAGCTCTCCCGGCTGGTGCTCCAGTTCCAGAAGCAGCTGGACGACGCGGTCCCGGCGGGCGGCCCCGTGCCGCGCATCCAGATCTGGGGGCTCGTCCCGGTCACGAACGCCTTCACCGAGGGGCTCTTCGGGGCGGGCGGCGACGGCGGGGGCAAGCCTGGGACCTTCGACGTCAGGATCGAGGACGAGGGGAGCAAGGTGAACGCCCAGCTGGACGGCGCCGCCACGGCCGGAATCCTCGGCGCGCAGATCCGCTCGCTGCTGGAGCTCACCGCCGAACCGCGCTGGGACCCGCTCTTCGATCGTGAGGACGCGAACGGCCTCAAGGTCACGCGCACCGATCTCGTCGTCTACCTGCACGACTGGACCGACCAGAACTCGAACGGCTCCGCCCTCTCGGCGAACCTGGAGCTCGCCGACGGCTTCGGCGACGAGAACCAGCCCTACTCGCGCGGCGACGATCCCTACGAGGCCAAGAACGCCCGCTTCGACTCGCTCGACGAGCTCTACCTCGTGGCCGGGATCGACGACGCCTTCATGGACGCCTTCGGGAAGCGGCTCACCGTCTTCCCGGACGTCAACGGCCGCATCAACGTCAACACGACCGACCAGGACGAGCTCCTGCGCGACGCGCGCGTGATGGCGGATCCACCCCAGCAGGCGCGGCTGTCCGACCCCGCGCTCCCCAGGGACCTGCTGAAGGCGGTGATGGAGGCGCGGCTCGGCGGGGTGCTCGCGATGCGCCCCGTCCAGTTCGCGCAGCTGCTCCAGACCACGCTCGGCGTCCAGGTGGGCGCCGCCTACCTCCAGGAGAACGCGGCGGGCGGCGCCTTCACGGACCGCTCGCTCGTCTACCGGATCCGCGCGACCGGCGCCGTCGGCGCCGCCGAGCGCAGGGTGGACGCGGTGGTCTCCTTCGACCCGCTCCAGATCAAGCAGGAGCCGCCCACCGGCGGGCGCCTGCTCCACTGGCGCGAGGAGTGACCCATGGCCCAGACGATCCTCGGCCTCGATCTCGGTTCCCACTCCGTGAAGGCGGTGCTCCTCGAGAGCACGCTGCGCGGGTGGACCGTGGCGGGCGCAGCGCGCTTCCCCGTCCCGCCCGCGCCGGAGGGTGAAGAGCGCCCGCTGCGCGATCGGCAGGCTGCCGCCGTCGGCGAGCTGCTCGCGGCGCGCGGCTGGAGCCCCGACACCGTCACGGTCTCCGTCCCGGGCGCCGCCGCCGCGTCCCACGTCGTCACCCTCCCCTTCTCCGACCCACGGCGGATCGAGCAGACCATCGGGTTCGAGGTCGAGGGGCAGATCCCGTTCGAGCTCTCCGAGGTCGCGTGGGACTGGCAGCCGATGACCGTGCGCGACGGGAAGTCGGAGCTCTACGTCGGCGTGGTCCGAAAGGAGGAGCTGGCCGGGCTGCTAGCGGCGCTCGCGCCGGCGGGGATCGATCCGCGCGAGGTGGTGCCGGCGGCGCCAGCGTACGCCGCGCTCTTCGGCCACGGGCTGCTCGCCGCCGAGC
>JBAVTL010000015.1:0-2616 GCA_049696175.1 Anaeromyxobacteraceae bacterium | reverse complement strand
GGTCGCGGTCGCCGCGGCGACGCCGGCCGAGAGCTCCGCCTCCAGCCGCTCGGCAGCGAGGCGCGCGATCGCCTTGGCGATCTGCTTAGACGCGCGGGCCACGACGCCCTCCATGGCCTGCAGGACGACGGCGTCGATCGAGTTGGGGGCGGCTTTGCGGGCCATGCTGTCCTCCGGTGGACGATGCTGCGATTGGATTGCCGCAGATAATTGAGCGCGCGACGGCGCTAGCGGTGGCTTTACCCCATTCTTTGCGATGCGCAAAGTCAAAATTTCCTGCTATGAACGGCGCTGCGGCCCTCTGGTGAAATGGTAGACGCGCTCGACTCAAAATCGAGTGGGGCAAACCCCCGTCCCGGTTCGAGTCCGGGGAGGGCCACATTCCCGCGCGGCGGCGCCGTCCCCCTTGCGGGACGGTACCGCGCGCGTGTATCCATGCCGGCTCACCGGCGCCTGGAGCGGTCATGCTCAACCTCGTCATCAGCCTCGCCGCAGGACTCGTCCTCGGCATCGTCGTCGCGCTGACCACTCAGCTCGGCGCCGTCGCCGCGATCGTTCCCGGCCTCATCGTCGCGATCGCGGCCTACCTCATCCTCGTCCGGCGCACCTGGAAGCAGCTGGAGGCGATCTTCGACGCCGTCCAGAAGGAGCTCCAGTCGCAGCGCGTGGACAAGGCCCTGCAGATCCTCCAGGCGGGCTTCCGGCTCGCGCCGTGGCAGTTCCTCGTCGCCTCCCAGCTCCACTCGAACATCGGGATCCTCCACTTCGTGAAGGGCAACGACGAGGCGGCCCTCCCCCACCTCGAGAAGAGCTTCACCCGCAACTGGATCGCCCGCGCGATGCTCGGCGTCGCGAGGTACCGGGCGCATGACCTCGCGGCGATGACGCGCGTCTTCGACGAGGCCGTGAAGGTGAACAAGAAGGAGGGGCTCCTCTGGCAGGTGTACGCCTGGATCCTGGAGAAGGAGGGGCGCCACGCCGAGGCGATCGCGCTCCTGGGACGCGCCGCCGAAGCCAACCCCGCCGACGAGAAGGTTAAGACCTCCCTGCAGGCGCTCCAGAACGACAAGAAGCTCAAGCTCGGGAAGCTCTACGCCGAGCAGTGGTTCCAGTTCCGGCTGGAGAGCGTCCCGCAGACGCTCCAGATGCCGGGCTACCGCCCCGGCCGCCGGGCCATGTTCCGGCCTCGCTGACTTCGCAGATCCCGACCCCGAACCCCGGTCGAAGTACCGTACGGGGGCCGCCCCGGCTGCCCACCGGTCGGGGGACTGCCCTTCCGCCGCCGACCCCATAGACTCCGTTATGGGGGGGGGTGCATGGCCGACGGAGGCGATGCGACACCGGGCGGGGCCGCGCCGGCCATGCAGGCGCCGGAGCCTTCCGGTGACGAACATTCCAGCCATCGGATCATCTCCGACGCGCTGCAGGCGCTGCGCGTCGTCGCGGCCGAGCTGCGCTCTGACGCGCTCGACGGCAACGGCGCGGGGTTGGATCCTGCGCGCATCCTGGAGGCCGCCCGCCGCGTCGAGAAGCTGAGCTCGGACATCCTCCACGCAGTGGGGGTCATCCCAGCGGAGCCGCGCAACCCGCTCGCCACCAGCCGCCGCCCGCTCGCCCGTCCGCGCATCCTGGTCGTGGACGACGACCCCGACGTCCGAGAGACGATGAGGATGGTCCTCGAGCCCGGATATGAGGTGCTGAGCGCAGTGGACGGGGAGGTTTCGCTCGAGGTCGCGCGCAGCGACAAGCCCGACCTGATCGTCATGGACCAGTTCATGCCACGCCTCGACGGCCTCGGAGCGCTAGAGCGCCTGCGCGCGGACCCGGCCACCGAGGACATCCCTGTCATCCTCGTCTCGGCCCGGGCCGATGAGTCGGTCCGCGTGCGCGCCCTGGATCTCGGCGCCGTGGACTTCCTCGCCAAGCCCTTCTCGGAGCAGGAGCTGAGGGCCCGGCTCGACCGGACGCTCCGGCTGGTCCGGAGCCAGTCCGTCCTTCGGGAGCTCGCGCAGACGGATCCGCTCACGGGGCTCGCCAACCTGCGCGCGTTCCGCACCCGGCTCGTGGAGGAGGTGAAGCGGGCACGCCGCTACCGCACCCCCCTGACCTGCGTGATGGCAGACATGGATCACCTCAAGGCGATCAACGACCAGCTAGGCCACGCCGCCGGAGACCTCGCGATCGGGGCGGTGGCGAGCCTCCTCACCGGGGAGCTGCGCGAGACCGACTTCGGCGCGCGCTACGGCGGAGACGAGTTCGTCCTCCTCCTCCCGCACACCACGCGCGAGGAAGGGCGCGTCTTCGCCGAGCGGCTCTGCGCGCGGCTGCACGCCTCCCCGCTGGAGCTGAGCGGGCGCCGCATCCTGATCGGCGCCTCCTTCGGCGTCGCGGAGCTCGCCGACAGCGGCCACGGGGACGACGGCGAGGAGCTGCTCGCGTCGGCCGACTCCGCCCTCTACGCCGCGAAGCACGCCGGCCGAGGCCGCGTCGCGGTGGAGGGAGAACCGTCGTAGACTGCCGGCTCCGTGAACCGCCCCTGCGCCCGGCTCCTTCCTCTCGCCGTCGTCCTCGCCTGCGCCGCGGCGTGCGTCCACGGCTCCCCCCTGCTCCCCTCCC
>JBAVTL010000014.1:0-5677 GCA_049696175.1 Anaeromyxobacteraceae bacterium | reverse complement strand
CGGCTGGAGGGGTCGGACGCGGCGGCGCGACCGGTTGCGGCGGTGAAGCGGCGGGCACGCCGACCAGGGTCCGCCCCGCCGCACGCGGTGGGACGGCGTTGAAGACGTGCTGGCACTTGGTGCACTGGACTGGAGAGCCCTCGGGGGCGAGGAGCGCTTCGTCCAGCTCGTAGGTAGTGGAGCAGCGTTCGCAGCGAATGTTCAAAGCAGCGCCTCCGGGCGCGGGGAGACTACCTCTAGTCCGCTTCCGCCGCCATGCCGACTCGCACCGGCACGGCGACTAGCCACGGGCGCGAACGGGCGAGCCGCACCGGCCCGATGCCTCGAACCCGAAGCAGCTCCTCGACGGACGAGAACGGACCGCCCTCCTCGCGATCCGCCACGACCTCGGCCGCGAGCGTCGGCGTCAGCCCCGGGACGAACGCCAGCTCCCGCGCCCCAGCCCGGTTCACGTCGAGCGGCAACCCGAGGAGCAGCCGCTCCTCCCCCGAGAGGACGCGCCGCGCACCACCGTCCGAAGCGCAGCCCAGCCACGTCCGAGGCCCGGTCCCACGGCCTTCCGCCTGGCACCGGCGCGGAGGAGCCGTGGGGATGCGCCGCGCCAGCGTCGGGAGGAGCAGGAGGGCGACGAGCAACGCCTGGGCGACGCGGGGCATGTGTGCGCGTGGAGCAAACGCCGGGCCGCGGGAAGCCTCCCTCAGCCCCCCTCCCCCGTCAGGGAGAGGGAGAACGTCCAGCGGGACCTAGGCGACCGGGTGGTTCGCCAGGTCCACGCAGAGCGCCTGGTTCAGGGCGATCACGGCCCGCTTGTAGTCGGCACGCTCGATGATGAACTGCATGTTGGTCTGGCGCAGCGACTGCGACACGGCGAGGACGTTGATCCGCGCGTCGGCGAGCGCCTGCGTGGCGCGCGCCAGCACTCCGGGGAAGGCGATGTTGGAGCCGATCGCGCAGACGATGGCGGATGGCACCACCTTGACGAGCTCGTACTTCTCCTCGAGGTCCTGCACGAAGTCGTCCTTCGCCGCCTTCTCCCAGATCACGTGGGTCATCGAGTTCGCGTTGGTCGCCTTGGCGATGTACGAGACACCGAACCGCTTGAAGGCCTCCATCACCCCGAGGTCGAAGCCGACGGTCCCCACCATCGACGGGTCGTGGATCTCGAGCGCCACGACCTTGTCGGTCCCGGCGATGACCTCGACGCGCGCCTGCTTGCCGACGAAGTCCTTGGTGACGAGCGTCCCCGGGTGATCCGGCTCGAAGGTGTTCTTGAGCCGGATCGGGATCCCGGCCATCTCCATCGGCTTGGCCGCCTTGGGGTGGATCGCCTCCATCCCCACGTCGGCCAGCTGATCCGCGACGTCGTAGTTCGTCATGCCGACGACGATCGCGTTCCTGGTCCCCACGAGGACAGGGTCGGCCGACGAGAGGTGGAACTCCTTGTGGATCACCGCCTCGTTCGCCTTCAGCTCCACCGCGACCTTGCTGAAGGTGACCTCGGAGTAGCCGCGATCGAACTCGCGCATGATCCCTTCGACGCCCTTCGTGTACCCGGTGACGATGACCACCTGGTTCGCGAGGTTCACGCCGTGGAAGCTCTTGTGGATCCGGCCGTCGATGCTCAGCGCCTCGTCGTCGTCGAACCCGGACAGGTCCATCAGGAGCGCCTGGATCCCCTTCTTCTTCAGGATCGCGACGCTGTTGAAGGCGCTGTGGGCTTCGCCGATCGCGGCGAGCATCTCGCGGGCAGCGAGCAGCACCTCCTCCTTGCGGAGGTAGCCGCTCGACAGCACGTGGCGCATCGAGTCGAGGTAGGCCTTGAGCTCCTTCATCCGGCGCTCGATGAAGCCGTCGGCGACGGCGAGATCGAGCCCGATCGGCTCCATCCCCTTGTTGATGCCCTTGAGCTTCCCCGTCAGCGCGTCGAGCGCGGCGCCGTACTCGCCGCCCTCCGCGAACTTGGCGTAGACGCCGGGCTCCCCAGTCTTCTTGTGCTCGAGGAGCCAGTTCGTGACGCCCGAGTAGGCTGAGACGATGTACACGCGGCCGTAGACGCGGTTCGGCTCGTGCAAGATGATGTTCTTGAGCACCTCGTCGAAGGCCGACATCGAGGTGCCGCCGATCTTCTCGACGCTGATCATGCGGGGAATCCCTAGAGGTTAGGAGAGGTTCGGTATGCTAGCACAACTCGTTGCGAGGCGGATGGCACGGCGCAGCCCCGCGTAGGGGGGGCGCGTCGCTGCCTCCTCGGGGGTGCACCACTCGGACGCGACGTGCTCCGCCGACAGGCGCGGGACGAAGCCGGCCGGGAGCCGCGCCACGAACGCGGTCTCCTCGCAGATCCGCAGCCCTGGCCGCTTCGGCGCCACCAGCGCAGGATCGAGCGGGAAGGCGTGCCGGTAGCCCAGCGGGGCGACCTCCACGGCCGCGCCGGTCTCCTCTCCCAGCTCCCGTCGCGCGGCCGCGCGGGGCTCCTCCCCCGGCTCGATCCGGCCCGTCACCGGCTGCCAGAAGCCACCGCGCTCCGGGCTGCGGCGAAGCAGGAGAACCCGACCGTCCTCCCTCACCGGCACCACCGAGACGGTGTGAACGTCCGGCGGGGCCTCCTCGGCGCACCGGCCCAGGGTCAGCGCGAGGTGGTGCGCCAGCCGCGCGGCCACCTCCTCCTCGCTCGCAACCGGAAGTCCGCGCTCGACGAGCTCCCTCGCGAGGCTCGTCACGCCGAGCCGCGGATCCGCGATGCCGCAGGGGACGATGGCGCTGAACTGCTCGAGATCCACCTTCACGTTGAGGGCGAGGCCGTGGCTCGTCATGCCACGGGAGAGGTGGACGCCGACCGCGCCGATCTTGCGGGCGCCGATCCACGCGCCGCGGTGCTCCGCGTGGCGCCCCGCCACGACGCCGACGTCACCGCAGGTGCGGATCATCGCCTCCTCCAGCGCCTCGACGAACCTTCGAGCCCCCATCGCGGCGCCGAGCTCCAGCACGGGGTAGGCGACCAGCTGGCCGGGGCCGTGCCAGGTCACGTCGCCGCCGCGGTCGGTCTCGTGGATACCGTAGCCGCGCCTCGCGAGCCACGCCGGGGAGGCCAGGATGTTCCCGCGCCCCGCCCCTCGCCCCAGCGTCAGCACCGGGGGGTGCTCCAGCACGAAGAGGTGGTCCGTGTCCGGAGGCTGCGCGCTGCGGACCGCGTCCGCCGCGAGCCGCATGAGCGCCAGGCCGTCCTCGTACTCGACCAGCCCGAGCCGCCGGACGAGGAGCCGCCGCACGCTCACGCCCCCTCCCCGCCACGCCGCGGTCGCGTCGCGCGCGGAAGCACGTGGACGGCGCAGCCGAGGGCGACCTTGCACGCCTCCATGAACGCCTCGGGGAGCGTCGGGTGGGCGTGCACGGTCTCCGCGACGTCCTCGAGCGTGGCGCCGAGCTCGATGGCCAGCGCCGCCTCCGCGACGAGCCCCGAGACCTCCGGGCCGGCCATCGACGCGCCCAGGATCCGGTGCGAGCCACGCTCGGCGATCACCTTCACGAAGCCCTCGTCGCGCCCCATCGCGACCGCGCGCCCCAGCGCCCCGAAGGGGAACTTGCCCACCACTGCGTCCGCGCCCGCCGCCTGAGCCTCCGTCTCCAGCTGGCCCACGTGAGCGATCTCCGGATCGGTGAAGACCGCCGAGGGCACGACCTTCCAGCGACGCCGGCCAGGGAGGCCCGCGATCGCCTCGGCGGCGAGCTCCCCTTCGCGCGAGGCCTTGTGCGCGAGCAGCGGCGGACCGGCGAGATCCCCCACCGCGTGGATCGACGGGACGCTGGTGCGGCAGCGATCGTCGGTCACGACGAACCCGCGCTCGTCGAAGAGGACGCCGAGCCGGTCCAGCCCCAGCCCCTCGGCGCTCGGCCGGAACCCGACCGCGACCAGCACCTTGTCCACCACGAGGAGCTCCTCGACCCCCTGCACCTCGATCCGCATGGCGAGCCCATCGGGCCGCCGCTCGTAGCCTCGCGCGCGCGCCGACACCTTCACGGCGACGCCTCTCTGCCGGAACCCCCTCAGGACCAGCCTGACCGCCTCAGGATCGCAGACTCCGAGGACGGTGGGCTGCGCCTCCACCAGGGTGACCTTCGAGCCGAGCTTCGCGTAGACCGTCCCGAGCTCCGCCCCCACGACCCCGCCGCCGATGACGGCGAGCCGCGGTGGAACCTCGGACAGGGCGAGCGCCTCGCGCGCGCCCCACACGTCGCGCCAGTCCACGGCGAAGCCTGGAAGGTCGATCGCCCTCGCCCCCGTCGCGACGACGAAGGCTGGGGCCTCGAGCCTGAGCTGCCCGCCGCCGGTCTCCACCTCGACCGCCGTGGGCCCGGTGAAGACCGCCGAGCCCTCGATCACGTCGACGCCGTGACCTTGCTCGAGCTTCCCCACTGCCCTCACGAGCTTGCGCACCACCCCGTCCTTGAACTCGCGGAGCTTCGCCACGTCGAGCCTGACGTCGCCGACGAGCCCCCGCTCGGCCGCGCCGCGGAGCTCGTCGACGAGGTTCGCCGCCGCGATCAGCGCCTTTGACGGGATGCAGCCCCAGTTCAGGCAGGTCCCACCCAGCGCCTCACGCTCCACCAGCGCGGTCCGCTTGCCTAGCTGCGCGAGCCGCATGGCGGCCACGTAGCCCCCCGGGCCGGCGCCGATCACCACCGCGTCGTACCTGCGCTCCGCAGTCATGGCGCCGTCCCCCTCACCGCGGCTTCGCCCCAGCCTCGCGCTTGTGCCGGCGCAGCTCCTCGCAGGGATCCTCCCGCTCCGCGCGCGGCGTGAACACGACGAAGTCGAACGGGAACGGGCCCGCGCCGTACGTCTCGGCGAACTGGCGAGGCCAGCGGAGGTCCCCATCCGCCTCCACCAGCGCGATCGAGATCTGGCTCGCCCCGGGGGCGATGCGGTGGAGCCACGCGGGCACCCCACGATCCGTCCGCGCGTGGCCGTCGCCGGTGATCAGCACCGCGCCCCTGCCAGCGCCGCCAGCGGCCCCCAACCGCAACGCCATCTGGACGTCCCGCGCGCGCTGCGCCAGGACGAGCCCCGGGAGCAGGTCGGCCGGGACCTCGCCGCAGTGGCTCTCCTTCATCTCCTCGGCGTAGGTGCGCAGCTCCTCGGGAGTGGGATCCCCGGCGCGCTGGAGCCACGCCCGCACCTCGGCGGGGAGCGCCTCGACCCCCTTGCGGACGGCCTCGCGCGCGGCCGGACGCGGGAGGTTGGCGGCGACGATCTCCAGTGACGCAGCCAGCCCGGCCTCGAAGATGGGCCGGTAGAGCGCGAAGTCGGGCCAACCTGACTTCTTCCAGCCAGTCGCCTCCGCGATGGCCTCGGGGGTGACCCCCGGCGCCGCGAGCGCGGCCGCCAGTGGCTCGGCCTGGCTCGTGTCGAACATCTCGAAGGCGAGCGCCGGCCGCCGGCCGCCCGCGAGCGCCGCCACGAGGAAGGCGGCCTGCAGGCGGTGGTGATCCTCGTTGTCGTGCGTCTCCCCCAGGACGACGAGCTCGGCCTTCGCCACTGCGGCGCGTAGCTCCGCGGCGTCCACCCAGCGCTCGTCCCGCGTCGAGAGGGCGTAGCCCACGAGCGGGTGCTCGCGCTCGCGGGGGCTCCTCCACGCCTCGGCCGCGAAGGCGCGCGGATCGGCCGGCGTCGGCGGGA
>JBAVTL010000013.1:0-3922 GCA_049696175.1 Anaeromyxobacteraceae bacterium | reverse complement strand
TCGCTAGGCCGGACCTCGCTCCTCCTCCACCGGCGGCCGCGGGTGGCCATCCTGCCCACCGGCGACGAGCTGGTGATGGCTGGGCAGCCGCGAAAGGCGGGGCAGATCGTCGAGAGCAACGGCCTCGCGCTCGCGGCCGCGGCCTGGGAAGCCGGGGCCGAGCCGGACGTCCTCCCCCCGATCCCCGACGACCCGCACGTCCTCGCGCGGGCGCTCCGTCAGGTGCGCGGCCACGACGCCATCGTCACCGTCGGGGGGGTGTCGGTGGGGGAGCACGACTTCGTCCGCGACGCGCTCGTGAAGGCCGGGGCCAGGCTCGACTTCTGGCGGGTGGCGATGCGCCCGGGGAAGCCGTTCGCGTTCGGCCGTTGGGGTGAGGCCGCGGTCTTCGGCCTCCCCGGCAACCCGGCGAGCGCGCTCGTCACCTTCGAGCTCTTCGTGCGCCCGGCGCTCAGGGCGCTCGCCGGGCTGGCCGGCTCCGGCCGGCTCGTGCTCCCCGCCCGGCTCGCCGCGGCCTCGGAGAAGCCGGTGGAGCTGACCGCGTACGTCCGATCCCGGCTGCACCGCGACGCGCGCGGCTTCGTGGTCACGCCCCTCGCGACCCAGCTCTCCGGCAACCTCTCGTCCTCCGCCGGGGTCGACGCGCTCGCGATCCTTCCGGCGGGTCGCGCCCGCTTCGCCCGCGGCGCGAGGGTCGACGCCATCGTGCTGCGCGCGCCGGAGGGTGCCGGGGCGCGATGAGCCCCCGCGCCCCGAGACCGCCTCACTGGGAGGACCCGGACGAGTTCGACCACGCGCTGGTGATCGCCTGCTCGGACGCGCGGCGCGCCGACCAGCTGCGCGAGCACCTCTCCAAGGTCCCGGGTCGCCACCGCGTCCACCTGGTGGGGAGCTATCCGCGCTTCCGGATCGCGATCGCCGACGGGGCGACCGAGCTGGCCGCGAAGGTCACCCCTTCGGTCATGGCTGCCGCCATCGACCTGACGATGCCTCGCGTCAGCGCGCTGGAGCAGATCCAGGAGCTGCGACGGCGCCGGCCCGACGTGGCGCTCCTCGCCTTCACTGGCGACGGACCGGCGTCGCAGGCGATCGCCGCGGTCCTCGCTGGCGCCGACTTCGTGCACGAGAGCCAACCCGAGGGGGACCACCTGGCCTTCGAGCGTGCCCTGGAGCTGGCGATCGACCGGCGGCGCCTCGCGCGGGTGGTCGAGCAGAGCGAGGCGGCCGCCGCCGAGGCGCGCACCCGCCTCGCCCAGCTGTCCGGGGAGCTCGCGAGGTCCCTCCCCGGGTTCCGCCCGCCCCAGGTGCCCGACGACGTGCTGCCCTTCCGCGAGGCGGCGCGGCGCTACCTCCTCGCGTCCGCGCGGCTCTTCGAGGGGGACGTGAAGGGGCTGGCCTCTCGCCTTGGCGTGACCTACTTCTCGCTGCGAAGGCTCTTCGCGCGCTTCGACATCCCGCTCCCGACGCCGCGAGCCCGCGCAAAGAGGCGCTGACGCGCCGGTGGGGCGAGGTAGGACTCCGCGTCCCAGAGAAACGGTACACGCCCTCGGTGGAAACGCTGAGCGTGAAGTGCTATTTTCTATGCAGTTGCGATATCCGCAACATCGCGTTGCGGAATCCGCAACTTCACAAACAGCAAGATCAGGAGTCCGATCCATGGTCGCTCTCGCCGACAAGTTCGCCGTCAACCTCAAGAGCGAGCGTCTTCGCCGCAAGCTCTCCCAGGAGGCGCTCGCCGCCAAGGCCGGCCTCTCGGTCTCGTACATCTCGATGCTCGAGCGCGGGCAGCGCACGCCTCCGCTCGACACGCTCGAGTCGCTCGCGAAGGCCCTCTCGGTCTCGCCGACGCACCTGCTGTCCTAGCGATCGCCCTCCCCCGGCTCCCGCCGGGGTCGAGCCGCGCGGCGCCCCGCCTGAATAGGCGTGGCGCCGTCTTCTTTTCTCCCTTATCTTCCCGCGGTCTTCGCCCCCCGATCGCCGGAAAGGATCCCGATGGCACGCATGGTGAAGTGCAGGAAGCTCGGCAAGGAGCTGCCGGGCATGAGCTTCAAGCCCTTCCCCAACGACCTGGGGCAGCGCATCTTCGACGAGATCTCCCAGGACGCCTGGAAGCTCTGGCTCGAGCACTTCAAGATGATCATGAACGAGTACCGGCTCTCGCCCACCGATCCGCGGACGAGCCAGATCCTCTTCGAGCAGGCCGAGAAGTTCTTCTTCGGCGAGTCGGCGGCGCTCCCGCCCGACTACCGGCCGCCGCCCAGCAAGGGCTAGGGGCACGCCGTGCGCGGGGACGGTGACATCCTCCTCGTCTCCACCTACGAGCTGGGGCACGTCCCGCACGGCATCGCGCTCCCCAAGGCCTTCCTGGAGCGCGCGGGCTTCAGGCCCGCGGCGCTGGACCTCGCGATCGATCCGCTCGAGCCGGGGCTGGTCGCCGCCGCCCGTCTCGTCGCGATCTCCGTGCCGATGCACACGGCGCTGCGGCTCGGCGTGGAGGCCGCGCGGCGCGTCCGCGCGCTGAACCCGCGCTGCGCCATCGCCTTCCACGGCCTCTACGCCACCCTCAACGCCGGCCTGCTCGAGCGGGAGGGGGCCGCGGCGATCCTCTCGGGGGAGTGCGAGGCGGACCTGGTGGAGCTCGCAGGGGCGCTGGAGCGCGGCGAGCCGACCGCGCCCTTCCTGCGCCGCGCCGGCGGCGGGGCCACCATGGACAGGCTCGACTTCCCCGCGCCGAGCCGGACGGGGCTGCCGCCCCTCGACCGGTACGCCAGGCTCGACGACGGGCGAGGCGCCCAGCACGTCGCCGGCTACACCGAGGCCACGCGCGGCTGCCTGCACAGGTGCCGCCACTGCCCGCTCCCCGCGCTGTACGACGGCCGCTTCTTCGCCGTCCCAGTGGAGAGCGTCCTCGCGGACGTCGCGCAGCAGGTCGCGTCGGGCGCCCGCCACGTCACCTTCGGCGACCCCGACTTCCTGAACGGACCGGGGCACGCGCTCCGCGTCGCGGCCGGAGTGAAGGACCGCTTCCCCGCCCTCACCTTCGACTTCACCGCGAAGGTGGAGCACCTCGTCCGCCACGCCGGCGTCGTCGCGGAGCTCGGGCGGCTCGGGGCGATCTTCGCGACGACCGCCGTCGAGTCCCTCTCGGATCGGGTCCTCGCGCGGCTGGAGAAGGGGCACTCCCGCGCCGACGTCGGCGCAGCCTTCGACGTCGCGGCGCGCGCCGGGATCTCGCTCCACCCGACCCTCGTGCCGTTCACCCCCTGGGAGACGCTCGACGGCTACCTGGACCTGCTGGAGACCTTCGCGGCGCGGGGCTGGCTGCCCGAGGTCGATCCGGTCCAGCTGACGCTCCGGCTGCTGGTCCCCCCCGGCTCGCTGCTCGAAGGGGCGCCAGACGTGGACTTCGAGGGGCTGGACCAGAGGGCCCTCACCTGGCGCTGGCGCCACCCGGATCCGCGGATGGACGCGCTCCAGCGCGAGGTCGCCGCGGCGGCCGCCGAGGGCGAGCGCAGCCGCGCGCCGGCGCACGAGACCCACGCGCGCATCGTCGAGCTCGCGCTCCGCGCCGCGGGGCGCACCGTCGGCCCGGTCGTGCCGGCACCGCCCAGCGGGCGAAGGGGCCCCCGCCTCACCGAGCACTGGTTCTGTTGAGCGGAGCCACTCGGGGAGCGGTCCGCTCCTCTCGAATGACTCAGGCGACCGGCAGCGGCTGGCGGAGGTCGATCCGGAGGCGGGCGTGCGCGTCGCGCAGGGCGCGCTCGACCTCCTCGGGCCGCTCCCCGCGCGCGAAGATGAAGCCGAGGTAGCTGTCCCCGTCGGGCAGCGGCGCGAGCGCGCGCCCCTGCGGCGCCGTGATCACGACGTCCTCGACGCCGGCGACGTCGCGGGCGGCGGCGACGCCCGCCACCCCGTGGAGGAT
>JBAVTL010000012.1:0-4369 GCA_049696175.1 Anaeromyxobacteraceae bacterium | reverse complement strand
GGGAGGGGCCGTCGCGGGCGAGGCGGCCCAGGCGTCGTAGACCTGGGCCGGCACCACGTGGACCTTGGAGAGCATGTAGGAGTGGGACGGGCCGCAGATGACGGTGCACTCGATGTCGAACACGCCGAGCAGCGTGGGCGTGACCCAGGTGTAGTTGGTCCTGCCCGGCACGGCGTCCACCTTCACGCGGAACGCCGGGACGAAGAAGCCGTGGACCACGTCGAGCGACTTCACCTCCAGCTTGATCGGCCGGCCGAGCGGCAGCACCAGCTCAGGCGTCGTCTTGCCGGCGGGGTAGGTGAAGGCCCAGGCGAACTGCCGCGCGGTGACGGTGATGACCGGGGTCCCCGCTGGGCCGCTGCGCTCGCCCTTCCAGACGGCCCACCCGTAATAGAACATCGAGAGGAAGATGACCGTGGGGAGGACCGTCCAGAGGATCTCCAGCGCGCGGTTCCCCTCGATCTGCTCCGCGACCGGCCGGCGCCGGCGGGAGTAGCGGACGACGAAGACGACCATCGTGACGGTGATGGCGGTGAGGACGAGCGCCGAGAGCCCCACGATGTAGAGGAAGACGCGGTCGACGCCGCTGGCCAGGTTGGACGCGCTCTGGAACATCGGTCCTCCCTACCGGAACGAGTAGTCGACCATGAGCAGCCCGATGAAGATCGCGATCGTCACCGCCGCGGCGAGGAGCATCAGCCGGACGGCCAGCCCCTCCTCGCGCAGGTGCATGAAGAACCAGAGGACCAGGGCCGCCTTGGCCGGCGTGATCGCCGTCGTCGCGACGATCCCCGGGTTCCCGGGGGCGAAGTGATTCGCGGCGACCAGCGCGCCAGTGAGGGCCACGAGCGCCGCCCAGACCGCCACCAGCGTGCGCGCGCCGTGCTCGACGTCGGAAGCTGGTTCGCGCATCGGTGCCCCCTCACGCCGCCAGGTAGAAGAGCGGGAGGATGAAGATCCAGATGACGTCCACGAGGTGCCAGTAGAGCCCGGCGTTCTCCGCGATCACGGGGGCGTCGCCGCTGACCCGCCCGCGCGCGACGAGCGTCGACGTCACGGCGAGCACGGCCGCGCCCGCGACGACGTGGAGCGCGTGCAGCCCGGTGGTGGCGAAGTAGAGGCCGAAGAAGAGCCGCTCCCCCGGCGGGAGCGCTCCCAGCCCGGGCAGCCCCGGGAAGAGGCCGTGCTGGTACTTGGCCGTCCACTCGATCGCCTTCACGCCCAGGAAGAGCAGCGCGAGCACGATCGTGGCGCAGATCCAGAGCGGCACGATCCGGTCCCGCCCCTCACGCAGCGCCTGCACGCCGAGCGCGACCGTGAGGCTGCTCGTGAGGAGCACGATCGTGTTGGAGACCCCCAGGATCACGTTCAGCTCGGCGGCGGCGTGGTGGAAGTCCGCGCGGTGGATCGAGCGGTAGGCGGCGTAGGCGACGAAGAGCCCGCCGAAGAGGAGCAGCTCGGAGAGCAGGAAGAGCCACATCCCCATCCGCGAGCGGGCGTCGTCGCGGCGCGGCGCGTCCTCCCCGGTCCCGGCGTCCTCGGCGCGGGAGGTCACGGCGCCACCTCCCGCGGGAACGCGTAGGGCTTCTCCGGGACCCTCGGGGTGGCGGCGAAGTTCTCCGCGGGCGGCGGCGACGTGGTGGCCCACTCCAGGGTCACGCCGCCCCACGGGTTGCCCGGGGCGGGAGCGCCGCGCACGAGGGCGCTCCCGAGGTTGTGGAACATCGCGAGGAGCCCCGAGACCATGAGGAAGGCGCCGGCCGACGCCAGGAGGTGGCCCGTGTGGAACTGGGGCAGGTGGTCGAAGTAGCGGCGCGGCATCCCCTGCGCGCCAATCACCAGCATCGAGAAGTAGAAGAGGTTGAAGCCGAGGAAGATCGGGATCCAGGCGAGCCTGGCGCGCCGCTCGTCCACCATCCGCCCGAACATCTTGGGGAACCAGTAGTGGAGCGCGCCGAAGAAGGCGAAGCCGGTCCCCCCGAAGATCACGTAGTGGAAGTGGCCGACGACGAAGTAGGTGTCGTGAACCTGGACGTTGACTGCGAGCGCCCCCTGCATGAGCCCGGTGAGGCCGCCGATCCCGAAGAGGAAGATGAACCCGAGCGCGTAGAGCAGCGCCGCCGAGAGCTGGATCGAGCCCTTGTAGAGCGTCGAGATCCAGTTGAAGACCTTGATGGCGCTCGGGACCGCGACCAGGAAGGTGAGGAGCGAGAAGACCATCGCCGCCTGGTCCGAGAGGCCGCTCGTGAACATGTGGTGCGCCCAGACGAGGCTCCCCACCCCGGCGATGGCCATCGAGGAGAAGGCGATGAAGCGGTAGCCGAAGACGGTCCGGCGCGCGAAGGTCGGGATGATCTCGGTCACGGCGCCCATCGCGGGGAGGATCATCACGTAGACCGCTGGGTGGCTGTAGATCCAGAAGAGGTGCTGGTACAGCAGCGGGTCGCCACCCTTCGCGGGGTCGAAGATGGGGACGCCGAAGACCCGCTCCAGGATCACGAGGAGGAGCGTGATCCCGAGGACCGGCGTCGCGAGCAGCTGCACCCAGCTCGTCGCGTAGAGCGACCAGGCGAAGAGCGGCATGTTGCCGAAGCGCATGCCCGGGGCGCGCAGCCGGTGGATCGTGGTGATGAAGTTGAGCCCGGTGAGGATCGACGAGAAGCCGATCACGAACGCGCCGAAGACGGCGACCGGGATGTTGGTGGTCGTCCGGAGGCTGTAGGGGACGTAGAAGGTCCAGCCGGTGTCGGGGGGGCCGCCGCCGGTGAAGAGCGACGTGATCACGATGGCCGCGCCGATCACGTAGAACCACCAGGAGAGCAGGTTGAGCCGAGGGAACGCGACGTCGCGCGCGCCGATCATGAGCGGCAGCATGAAGTTGCCGAACGCCGACCCCAGCCCGGGGATCACGAAGAGGAAGATCATGATCACGCCGTGCAGCGTGAAGAGGGCGTTGTAGGTGACGGGCCCCATGATCGTGCGCCCCATCGTGAGCTGCTCGATGCGCATGAAGACGCCGATGGTCATCGCCACCAGGAAGAAGGAGAGGAGCGAGGCGAGGTAGAGGACGCCGATCCGCTTGTGATCGGTGGAGAGGATCCAGCCCGCGATCCCCCGCCCGTGCTCCTGCGAGAGGTAGCTCGCGCCCGGGCTCGCCCCGGCCGGCCCGGTCATGGAGCCCCCCCGCCCCGTCGCCGCCGCGTTCGCAGCGCCATGACGGCGGCGAACGGGGCCAGGACGAGCAGCGTGGCGATGCCGAGGAGCCGGGTGACGTCCAGCTCGTAGCGGCGCCCGGCGCTGTCGTAGCGGTAGCAGAGCTGCAGGACCCGGCTGGCCGTGGGCACGGCCTGCCCACGCGAGGCCTCGACGGCCGCCATCTTCACGTCGAAGGGGAGGAAGGAGATGCCGTAGAGGTAGCGCGTGATCTTCCCGCCCGGCGCGAGCATCGTCACGACCGCGGGGTGGACGAAGTCCTCCCCCTCGCGCCGGAAGCCGAAGCCGACCGCGTCGGCGAGCCGCTTCGTCGTCGCGGCGTCGCCGGTGAGGAAGCGCCAGGCGTCGGGGGGGAAGTCGCGCGAGAGGCCGGCGAGGTAGTTCCGCTTCTTGGCCTCGGCGAGCGCGGGCGTGTCCCGCTCGTCGAAGCTGACGGTGAGCACCTGGAAGTCACGGCCCGGGCGCAGCCCCGTCCGCTCGACGACCTGGGTCAGGCCGTTGAGCAGCGGAGAGCAGATCCCGGCGCACCGGAAGTAGACGAGCGCGAGGAGCGTCGGCTTGTCGAGCGCGTCGCCGAGCCGGACTGACGCTCCCAGCTCGTCGTGGAGCACGAGGTCGAGCGGGACGGTAGCGCCCAGCTGCTCCCTCAGCCCGGGTGCGGCGTCCCGGAGCTGCGCGGCGGCGCGAGGCGCGCAGCCGATGAGGACCGCGAGGGTGATCGCTCGCGCCGTGTTGAAGCAGGCCGGGGCTCGCATTCCCCACAGTCATACGGGGCGAGCGCCCGCGACCGCAAGACGGCCCTAAGGGCTGCCGCCCCGATGGGGCGCATGCTCAGCGCGAGCCCCAGAAGAGGATCCGCTTGTACGTGTAGAGGAACGGGCGCTCGTCGGGGAGCGCGGCGACGAGCCGCGCGCGGTAGGTCGCGAGGTAGCGATCCCAGAGCTCCGCGGGGAGCCGCTTCTGGAAGTCGGTGAGGAGCGTGCCGCGCACCCAGTCGACCACGTCGTCGCGCGCGGGGAGCGGGTGTGCGTAGACGACGAGCCGGACGTGCTGCTCGCGGAAGCCGAGCCGGAAGAGGGCGTGGGCGTACTCCTCGGGCTCCAGCACCGGCTTCCCGCGCTCGTAGCCCCCGAGCGCCGCGGCGAACGGCTCCTCC
>JBAVTL010000011.1:0-5312 GCA_049696175.1 Anaeromyxobacteraceae bacterium | reverse complement strand
TCCGACGGCCGCGGCGCGGAGGAAAGCGCGGCGGCCGTCGTCCACCGGCCCGGCCCCCTGGAGCACGTGGAGCGGCTTGCGCGCGGTCATCGGCGGTCCTCGTCGGGACGGAGCGGCCGCGGCTCAGGCTCGAGCAGGCGCAGCGTAGGGGCGGTCGGCGCGGTCCAGGTCCCTGCCCCGCCACCGGCGCCGAGCTGCCGGACCCCCTTGAAGGCCGGGGTGTGCGGGTTGTGGCAGTTCACGCACAGGAAGTAGACCTTCTGCCCGTCCCAGCGCCCGATCCGTTTGCCGTGCACGCCGGCGCGCCAGTCACGAAGCTTGTCGCCGTGGCACTGGCCGCAGAGCCGGTAGGACTCCGTGAACGGGAGGGTGTCGCCGCTGGCGAGCCGCAGCACGTCGCGATCCTGGAGGTCGTGGCAGTCGAGGCACCAGCGGTGCTCGGAGTCGTGGTCGAAGACCGCCGCTGGCTCTCCCGCGTCGGCGTGGAAGGCCAGCTCGCGCCGCGCCCGGTTCGGGGGCGCGACCTTGGGGTCGTGGCACTGCGAGCATGGGAAGATCCCCTCCGTGAACGGCGGCGGCTGGGCCTCGACCAGCTGGGCCTTCGCCGGCGGCGCCCTGGCGGGCCCAGCGAGCGACGTCACGACCGTCAGCACCAACATCCGAATCATTCGAGCCCTCCCTGAAGCCGCGCGGCCCCCACCCATGCCCCCAGGAGCACCAGGATCTCAGCCGCGAGGACGCCGTGGTGGAGCGGGACCGCAGGGAGGATGAGTAGCAGCTTCTCGGCGATCAGGCCGGCCAGGATGGATACGGAGACCGCGCCGATCGCGCGCGCGCTGCGCTTGGCGCCGGCCGAGAGGAAGACGATGAAGGGCAGGCCGAAGCACGCGGCCAGGAAGAGGACGGCGAGCTCCCGCGTGGGGGAGGCCGCGATCCTCTGGGCGATGAACCCGACCTCCTCCGGGAGGTTGCCGTACCAGAGGAGCATGAACTGGGCGAAGAAGAGGCCGCCCCAGAGGACGCTGAAGCCGAACTGCAGGAGCCCCAGGTCGCGCCGCGCCGCGGCCCAGGTGGCCGGCTCCCGCTCCCGGCGATCGCGGTCCAGGCTGAGGACAATCAGCCCTGCCGCGGCGAGCCCCGCGTAGAGCGCCTCCACGCTGAAGTACATGCCGAACATGCTGCTCACCCACGGATAGGAGAGCGACATCACCCAGTCGAAGGCGACCAGGGTCTGGCAGGCCGCGAAGAGGATCAGGTAGGCGACGGCGAGCGGCCTCGTCTCCGGAGCTCCACGCAGGGAGCGGCGGGCGAAGGCCCGGGCGACGACGGCCGCCGCCAGGAGCAGCGCCACGCCGCGCGCCATGAAGAATGGGCGGTTGAGCCACCTGCCGGGGGCTGCGGTCCAGGGGTAGAGCTCGAGCCGAGGCCAGAGGAGCAGGAAGAGCGCCGCCAGGACGGGGAGCAGCTGGGCCGCGACCAGCAGCTCCCGCTTCACGGAAGATCCCCAGCGCGCGCCGGTCAGGTCGGTCACGGCCACGACGGCGACGCTGCCCTGCGCGATGGCCGTCCAGAAGACGAGGGTGACGAGGAGTGCCCCCCGCCCTCCGGCGCCGTACTCGAGCAGGCCGATGGCGGCCAGCACCCCCGCCGGCAACGCGACGTGGCTCGTCCACCGCAGGGCCGAAGGGCTCATGCGTCGCCCCCCTCCCCGACCTCGATGACGAAGCGATCGGGGAACTCGCCCTCCTCCTCCAGGCCGGAGGGGCTCGGGATCCGCGCCATGAGGAGGAACCCCGCGAAGGCACCGAGCGAGCCGAGGAGGATCGTGAGGAGGTAGCCGATGAGGAGGAACGGCGGCAGGGAGACGATGGGCTTGCCCCCCACGACGATCGGCCAGACGGCGACGGAGTAGATCGTGAGGCCGAGCCCTCCCCCGAAGCCCGCGAGCCCGCCGAGCAGCGCGAAGAGGCGAAGGCGGTCCGGCGGGTGGGCGAGGATCTCGTCCACCTCGGGGACCTCGAACGGCGTCCGGACGCGGATGGCCGCCGCCGGCGTGCCCGCCGCCACGAGCGCCCGCAGCCGCTCCAGGAACTCGTCCCGGCTCTCGAACTGATGCCGAGTCATGTCGCGTCCTCCCGCCGGCCCGCGGCTCGCTCCACGAGCCCCTGCTTCATCTCGGTCATGGAGACGACGGGGAGGAGCCTGGTGAAGAGCAGGAAGAGCAGCAGGAAGAAGCCGAAGGAGCCGAGCGTGATGCCCATCTCGGTCGGGGAGAAGTCGTACGTGCCCCACGCGTATGGGTCGTAGTCGTGGGAGAGCGACGCCACGATGATGACGAAGCGCTCGATCCACATCCCCACGTTGACCAGGATGCCGAGGGCGAAGAGCCACGGCAGGCTTCGGCGCATCCGCCGGAAGAAGAGCGACAGGGGGAGGATCGAGTTGCAGACGATCATGATCCCGAACAGCACCCGGTAGTCGCCGACCGCCCGGTAGACGTACTGATCGCGCTCGAAGGGGCTGGTGCCGTAGAGCGCCAGCCCGTGCTCGACCAGGTAGGTGTAGGTGACGATCAACGAGCAGAAGAGGAGGATCTTCGCGATCGACTCGTAGTGATCCACCGGGACGAGCGCCGAGAGGCCGAGCCAACGCCGCATGGGGATGGTGAGCGTCAGCACCATCGCCGTGCCGGAGAGGATCGCCCCCGCGACGAAGTACGGCGCGAAGATGGTCGTGTGCCACCCGGGGACGATGCTGACCGCGAAGTCCCAGGAGACGATCGAGTGGACCGACGCCACGAGCGGCGTCGCGAAGGCGGCGAGGATCAGGTAGAGCCGCCCGTAGTGCCTCCACTGGTCGGACGTCCCCTGCCAGCCGAGCGAGAGCAGGCCGTAGATCCGGCCACGCAGCCCCGGCAGGTGGCGGCGGGTGATGGCCAGGTCGGGGATCATCCCGACGTAGAAGAAGACCAGGCTGACGATCAGGTAGGTGGTGATGGCGAAGACGTCCCACGGGAGCGGTGACCGGAAGTTGGGCCAGATGAGCCGCTCGCTGGGATAGGGGAGCAGGAAGTAGAAGACCCCCACCCTCCCCAGGTGGATCAACGGGAAGAGCCCCGCCACCATGAGGGCGAAGATGGTCATCGCCTCGGCGCTCCGGTTGAAGCTGGTGCGGAAGCGCGCCCTGAAGAGGTAGAGCACCGCCGAGATCAGGGTGCCGGAGTGGGCGATCCCCACCCAGAAGACGAAGTTGGTGATGAGCATCGCCCATCCGACCGGGTTGTTCTTCCCGGTCAGCCCTATGCCGTCGACCACGAGCGCCGCCCACAGCCCGTGGAGCAGCAGCGCCAGCGCCGCGCACCCGCCCAGCCCGACGAGGTAGCGCCAGCCGGGGCGGCTCAGCGCCGCCAGGACCGTCCCCTCGAGCTGCCTTCCGACTCCAGGTTCGGGCATGGCCTCAGTCCTCCTGCCCGCCACCCGCGCTGCGCAGGTAATGGACGGACGGCTCGGTCCCCAGCTCCGCGAAGACCCGCCACGCGCCGCTGATGGCTGCGAGCGCGACGACGCGCGACGAGGGGTCCTTCATGTCACCGAAGACGATCGCCGTGGTCGGGCAGCTCTGCTCGCACGCGGTCACGACGTCA
Source organism: Anaeromyxobacteraceae bacterium (assembly GCA_049696175.1). Taxonomy (GTDB): domain Bacteria; phylum Myxococcota; class Myxococcia; order Myxococcales; family Anaeromyxobacteraceae; genus DATIVK01. The sequence goes on along the minus strand of JBAVTL010000011.1, from coordinate 1,669 downwards.
CCGTCACGGACCGGACGCCCTTCGTCCTTCGCTTGATCCTTCGCGGCGCGGATGCGCTGCACGCAGAAGGTGCACTTCTCCATCATCCCCTGGGTTCGCACCGACAGGTCTGGATTGCGCAGCTGATCGAGCGGCTCCGGCCGCGCGTGCGGCCACCAGTTGAACCGCCGCACCTTGTAAGGGCAGTTGTGCGAACAGTACCGGGTGCCGATGCACCGGTTGTAGACCTGAACGTTGAGCCCCTCCGGGCTGTGGTAGGCGGCGTAGACCGGGCAGACCGTCTCGCAGGGCGCGTAGTGGCAGTGCTGGCAGAGCATCGGCAGGAACTCGACGTCGCCGCGGGCGTCGTAGAAGGGCTCGATCCGGAGCCAGGACATCTCGCGGCCGCGGAGGTGATCCACGGCGCTCGTCACCGGGACGTTGTTCTCCACGTAGCAGGCGGCCGCGCACGCGCCGCAGCCGATGCAGCGGCTGACGTCGATCGCCATGCCCCACTGGTGATCCGGGTGGGCGTGCTCCGGGTAGAGGCTGACGCGCCGCGCCGCCTCACGCCGGTGACTCGGCTCCGGGATGAGCCCGCGCCCGTGCTGCGAGGAGGAGCCCGAGAGGAACGGGAGCGTCCGCCTCCGGCCGGTCGGCTTGATCCGGACGCCCGGGATCGTGCAGATCGCCTCGCCGGCGCGCGGCTCGACACCGCCAGGGAAGCTCGCCAGCACGTCGCGCTGGACGGCGAAGACCCCCCCGGGCAGGCCGGGCTGGACGCGGACCGGGAGCGCCGCCGTCCAGCCACCGATCGACACGCGAAGCTCGTCCTGATCGGCCACCCCGAGCCGCGTGGCGTCGGACGGCGAGACCGAGATCCACGGGCCGTAGGTGACGGTCGTCAGCGGATCGGGGATCTCGTCGAGGAGCTGCAGCGGGCGGCTCCGCCCGTCGAAGCGGCGGATGGAGGGCGCGAGCACCAGGACGGGCGGCGCGGGGAGAGGCTTCAGCGTCAGGTCGCGCAGGAGGACGCCTGCGCCCTCGACGTCCAGCGAGACAGGCGCGCCCTCCACCGGCTCCTCCAGGACGCCGCGCTCCTTGAACGCCCTCAGCGTCGGCTCGTCGTACCGGGCGCTCCACTCCGCGAACAGCCGCTCCTGGTAGCTCTCCTCAGCCGGGACGCCCCGGCGACGGCGCAGCCCGAGCAGCAGGTCCCCTTCACTGCGGGTGTCGCCGAGGGGACGGATCGCGGGCCGCAGGAGCCCCCGGACGCCACGCCGAGGCTGGACCTCACCCCATGACTCGAGCGCGTGCGCGACGGGGAGGACGAGCTCCATCTCCGCCATCGTCTCGTCCATGACGTCTCCGAGCCCCACCCGCAGCGACGCCCGGCCCAGCCGCGCGGCGAGCCTCCAGTCGGCGGGAGCGTGGAGGACGGGGTTCGCGCGCGCCACGAACAGGACGCCGATCTCGGCGCGGTCGAGCCGCTCCGCGAGGAGCCGCAGATCGAGCAGCGTGCCCACCTTCGCGAAGTTCTCGCCGCGCGAGAAGTCGACCGTCGATCCAACGGCCCCCAGGGTCCACTGGAGCAGCGCGGCGAGCGCCGCCACGTCCGGCCCCCCCTCCCCCGCGGTCCCCAGCCCCCCGGCGAGCACGAGCGGATCGCGCGCGTGCCCGAGTCCGGCGG
>JBAVTL010000010.1:0-1544 GCA_049696175.1 Anaeromyxobacteraceae bacterium | reverse complement strand
CCTATGCCCGCCGCGCCGGCGGCCCGGCGTGGGCGCAGGCGGGCGTCGCGCTGCTCCTCCTCCTGCCCGCGAGCGAGCTGGCCATCTCGCTCGTCCAGCGGCTCGCGGCGCGCTTCGCGCCGCCCCGGCGGCTGCCGCGGCTCGATCTCTCGGGAGGGATCCCCGAGGACGCGCGGACGCTCGTGGTCGTGCCGACGCTGCTCACCAGCGTCGAGGGCGTCGAGCGGCAGCTGGAGCACCTCGAGGTCCTCGCGCTCGGCAACGTCGATCCACGCGTGCACTTCGCGATCCTTGGCGACTACACGGACGCCGACGCCCCCGAGAAGCCAGGGGACGCCGCCATCCTCGCCGCGGCCAGGGCCGGGATCGAGGCGCTGAACGCGCGGCTAGGCGAAGGGCGCACCGACCGGTTCTTCCTCCTCCACCGCGCGCGCCAGTGGAACCCCGCCGAGGGCGTCTGGATGGGCTGGGAGCGGAAGCGCGGGAAGCTCGAGGAGCTGAACCGGCTCCTGCGCGGCGCGACCGACACGAGCTACGACGTGCAGGTGGGCGACCTGAGCGTCCTCCCAGGCGTGCGCTACTGCCTGACGCTCGACTCGGACACCAGGCTCCCGCGCGACGGCGCGAGGAAGCTGGTCGGCGTCATGGCGCACCCGCTCAACCGCCCCGTGTTCGACCCGGCCTGCGGTCGCGTCACCGAGGGCTACGGGATCCTGCAGCCGCGGGTGAGCGTCACCATCTCGAGCGCGGCCGGGTCGCGCTTCGCGCGGATCTTCGCGGGCCACACCGGGGTCGATCCCTACACCACCGCCGTCTCGGACACCTACCAGGACCTCTTCGGCGAGGGCAGCTTCACGGGCAAGGGGCTCTACGACGTGGACGCCTTCACGGCGGCGCTGGAGGGGCGCGTCCCGGACAACATGCTCCTCTCGCACGACCTCTTCGAGGGCATCCACGCCCGCGCCGGGCTCGTGACCGACGTCGAGGTCGTGGACGACTACCCGTCGAGCGTCCTGGCCCACGCGCGGCGGCAGCACCGCTGGACGCGCGGCGACTGGCAGATCCTCGGCTGGCTCCTGCCGTTCGTCCCGACGCGCACGGGGTTCGCGCGCAACCGGCTCCCCCTCATCTCGCGCTGGAAGATCTTCGACAACCTGCGGCGGACGCAGCTCGCGCCCGCGACGGGCGCGCTGCTCCTGCTGGGCTGGACGTCGCTGCCAGGGAGCCCGGCCGTCTGGACCGCCGCCGTCGTCGCGACCCTCGCCTTCCCGCTCTACACGCTGGCGCTCGCGGCGCTCGCCGGCCCCCGGCCCCACCAGCCGCTGTGGGCCTTCTTGCGCGGCGTCGCGGAGGACGCGACCGGCACCGCGGCCCGCGTCGTTCTGCAGCTCGCCCTCCTCCCGAGCCAGGCCTGGGCGACGGTGCACGCGGTCCTCGTCACGCTCGTCCGGCTCACGGTCACCCGGCGCCGCCTGCTCGAGTGGGAGACGGCCGCCGCGAGCGCCGCGCGCGGCGAGAGCCTCGAGCGGGGGACGGGCGCGCGC
>JBAVTL010000009.1:0-3527 GCA_049696175.1 Anaeromyxobacteraceae bacterium | reverse complement strand
GGCCGCCCGCGCCGCCGGCGATCGCGGTCGCCGCGGAGCTGAAGCGGATCTTCGGCCGGTCGCTGAAGCTCCGCTCGGTCTCGGCGGGAGGCTGCGGCGGCTGCGAGCTGGAGCTGAACGCGCTCGGGAACGTGAACTTCGATCTCGGCCGGTACGGGATCGAGTTCGTGGCGTCCCCGCGCCACGCCGACGCCCTCGTCATCAGCGGTCCCATCACGCGGAACATGGCGGAGGCGCTGCAGCTCGCCTGGGACGGGATGCCCGCCCCGAAGTTCGTCATCGCCGCCGGCGCCTGCGCCATCTCCGGGGAGCCGTACGGCGCGTCGAGCCAGCTCGATCGCTCCTTCCTGGGGCGGGTCGCGCCCAGCCTCTACGTCCCGGGCTGCCCGCCGCACCCCCTGACGTTCATCAACGGGCTCCTCGACCTGTTGGGGATCGACCTGCCAAAGTAGCGGGTCGCATGAACAACCTGGCGCTCCTCGCGGCCGCGTTCCTCGCCGGCATCCTGCTGCGGAGGACCGGCCGCTTCCCCGACAGCACGCCGGTCGCGCTGAACGGCTTCGTGATCCACGTGTCGCTGCCGGCGCTCACGCTGCTGCACGTCCACCGGCTCCAGCTGGACCGTTCGCTCCTGCTCACGGCGCTCATGCCGTGGCTCCTCCTCGGGGCGGCGTGGGGCTTCTACCGGGCGATCGGCCGCGCGGCCGGGCTGCAGGAGCGGACCATCGGGGCGCTCATCCTGGTCACCGGGCTCGGCAACACCTCCTTCGTCGGGCTGCCGATGATCGACGCCTGGTACGGGAAGGAGTGGATCGGCGTCGGCGTGGTCGCGGATCAGCTCGGCTCGTTCCTGGCCCTGTCGACCGTCGGGATCGTGCTGGCCGCCGCCTACTCGGCGGGCGCCACCTCCGCGCGCGATCTGGTCCGCCGCGTGGTCCTCTTCCCGCCGATCCAGGCGCTGGTGCTCGCGGTGCTCCTCCGGCCGATCGCCTACCCGGACGCGATGACGTCGGTGCTCCAGCGGCTCGGTGACACGCTCACGCCGCTCGCGCTGGCGTCGGTCGGCTTCCAGCTCCGCTTCCGCGTCGCGAAGGGCGTGGCCCGCCCGCTGGCGCTCGGGCTCCTCTTCAAGCTCGTGCTCGGGCCGGCGCTCATCTTCCTGCTCTACGTGGTCCTGCTGCGCGACGGCGGGACGGGCATCCGCGTGACGATCTTCGAGGCGGCCATGGCGCCGATGATCACGGCCGGGATCATCGCCGTCGACCACGATCTGGACCCGCCGCTCGTCTCCCTGCTGCTCGGCATCGGCATCCCGCTCTCGTTCCTGACGCTCGCGGGCTGGTGGTGGCTGCTGCGAGGCGTGTGACCGCGGGGCTAAAGATTCTCTCTGTCAGCGGCGCTTCACGGCCCCCGCCGCCACCGCGACCTGCTCGGGCTCGGCGACGGCCGGCTCCAGCTCGACGTCGATCTGTAGGTCGGCGAGCGGGTCGCGCCGTCGAGGCTCCTCGAAGGCGACAGTGAGCGGGATGGGGCGTCGCCGCGCCGTAGCGGCGCGGGGAGAGGTGGCGTTGCGGTGCTCGTCCGCCTCGACCCGCGCGTACCAGCGGCTGGCGGCGGCCTTGATGGTCGCCCATCGCACGTCCTCGGGGCGAGCCATCGGGATCTCCGACACGGGCGCCGAGCGCGGCGCCGCGCCGAGGATTCGGGCGCCGGCCCGGTTGCGGAAGACCTCGCCGTAGTAGGACGAGTGGGTCCGCTGGCAGAACGGACACTGAAAGTAGCGGATCGGGCTGTTGGGCACCGACCAGCTCGTCATTACGACGCCGCAGTGTGTGCATTCGACCGCAGATTCCATGCCTGTATCGGGAGATATCACCGGGGATCGATCGGTCAAGAAAACGTCATGGATCCACGGCGATCGCCGCGATCCGGTGGGCTCGCGCCACGCGTCGCCTGGCGGATCGTGTGGGTGCATGGCGGCAAGGTGGGCGTGAGCCCACCGCCCGTTTCGCCGTCCAATGGCCGGGCTTTCGAGGGTAAGCTCACCGACGCGATGCGCTCCCGTCTCCTGGCTACAGCCCTGCTCCTGGCGCTCGCGACCGTTGCCCGCGGCGACGCCCAGATCGACGCAGCGATCCGGGCTCTCCGCTCCGACTCCTCGCTCAAGGTCCGGGCGCAGGCGGCCATCATCCTCGGCCAGCGGGGCGCGGAGGAGGCGGTCGGCGCCCTCGCCGATGGCGCGCGCAACGACTCGTCGGAGGCCGTCCGGCTCGCGTGCATCTCCGCGCTGGCGAAGATCGGCGATCCCGCAGGGCGCGGCGCCATCGAGGCTGCGCTCAAGGATCGCGACGTGCGCGTCCGGAACGCGGCCCAGAAGGCGCTGCAGGGCTGGCCCGAGCTGCTCCCGGCGGGGCCCGGGGCGATGAGCGTCTCGCTCGAGTTCCCGTCCGGCACCGGCGGCGACGACCTGCGCATGGCGCTCCGCGACGCGCTCGAGCGCCACCTCCGCGCCAACAAGTTCAGCGTCGTCGCCCGGGGACAGCAGTTCGTCCTCCGCCCATCGGTCCTCAAGGTGGACGTGGACACGCAGGACGGCAAGACCGTCATCTCGGTCCGCGCGTCGCTCGTCGCCGTCGACGGCAAGGGGCGGATGGCGGCGATGCTGGAGGGCGGCGCCAGGCTCAGGGCGATGGGGGCGCTCCATGGACCGATGGTGAACAAGTACGCGGCCAAGGCGCTCGACGCGGCGGCGCGCACCATGACCGAGGATCTCGCGGAGCGGCTCAGGTAGCGGTATGTAGGAGAGCAGCGCATGGATCCGACCGCCAACAGCGAGGCCGCCGCGCCTCCGCCGAACGTCTACAAGCGGCGTGTCAGGAACTACCTCATCAACACGAGGCTCCAGCTCCGCTTCGCGAGCTGGCTGCTGACGGTCGCCGCCGCGATCAGCATCGTGCTCGGCTGGGTCCTGTGGCGCTCCTACGCGGAGACCTCGCGCGTCGTCGCGCTGGCGGATCCGGACGTGGCCGAGTCGCTCGCCGCCGCGTTCGCAAGCGAGGACCGTGCCCGGATGGTCTGGCTGGCCGCCGCGCTCGCGGTGGTCCTGATCTGCCTGCTTGGTTTCGCGGTGGTCATGACCCACCGGATCGCGGGCCCCGCCTTCGCCATCGGCCGGACGTGCCGGCAGTTGGGGGAGGGGAACTACGAGCGACCCCGCCGGCTGCGCGAGCGGGACATGCTGGTCGAGCTGGCCGACGAGGCCGCGCAGATGGTCGACGCGGTCCGGGCGCGCGAGGAGCGCGAGCGCGACCTCCTCCTCGCGGCGCTGGCTCGGCTCGAGGCGCCGGGCGCCACGGTCGAGGACCGGCAGCGCGGGGTCGAGCCCCTCCAGCAGCTGGTCGAAGAGAAGACCAAGCGCCTCGCGACGTGAAGTCGAGGCCACTCCTCCTCCTCGCCGTGCTGACCGCATCCTGCGCGACGCCGCGTGGGGGAGCCGACCTCGCGCCGGCGCCGGCGCCGGCTGGCGC
>JBAVTL010000008.1:0-4095 GCA_049696175.1 Anaeromyxobacteraceae bacterium | reverse complement strand
ACCTCCGGGTGATCGAGCACGTGGCGCGCGAGCGCCTGGCCTCCGGCCCACGGGATGGCCCAGTACGGAAGGTCCGGCCAGCCCTCCGAGTCCCGCGCCGCGGCGTCCCACAGCGCGGCGGCGTCCCCCGACTGCCAGAGCCGGATCTCCGGTATCAGCGGAACCGGCGCCAGCGCGGTCTCGCGACCGATGAAGTCCTCGGGGCTTTCGTGCTCGGCGTCCACGCGTCTCCTCTCGCGGGATCGAAGGACCTCGCAGGGTATACTGGGTACCTCCTACCACCTTGGGCCGTGCCGCGTGCGACGCCGATGCCCGCGGTGCGGCGCCCATGGTATCTGGATCGCCGGTCTTCAAACTTCAAGGGAGTCGATCGATGCGCCGCTCTCTGCTCGCCGTCGCCGCCGTACTGGTCACCGCCGCTGGCTGCGGCTCGTCCCGGACCGCCGAAGGCAAGGTGGCCGACTGCAGCTCCTGCCACGGCTTCCCGCCCGCGACCGCCGCCCACGCCTCGGTGCCGGCCAACCCGGTGGACGCCAAGGTCTGCAACAAGTGCCACCCGACGACGGTGGACGCGAACGGGGCGATCATCCCGGCCTCGGCGGGCGGGACGCACGAGAACGGCAAGGTGGACGGAGGTCACCAACTCCCCTTCGCGGACCCTGCGCTGCACGGCCCCGCGGCCGACGCCGGGATCGCGACGTGCCAGGCTTGCCACGGGACCAACCTCGACGGCGTCGGTGGCACGGCGAGCACGAGCTGCATCTCCTGCCACACCGGCAGCTCGGCCTTCACCAACTGCACGCTCTGCCACGGGACGTTCAACGCGAGCTACACCGCGGCAAACCTGCCGGAGGCGGCGCCGCCCGCCGACGTCGCGGGAACTGGCACCCTGGTCAGCGACGTCACCGTCGGCGTCCATCAGGCGCACGTCACGGCAGCGACTCCCATCTCCTGCGGCGCCTGCCACTCCACTGACGGGACGATCCCGGCGGACATCTTCGCGGCCGGCCACCTCGGCCTCTCGCCCGCCCCGGTTCCGTTCGGTCCGCTCGCGAAGACCCGCGGGCGGACGCCGACCTGGGATCGGACGGCGGCCACCTGCGCCAGCACCTGGTGCCACGCGCAGGGCGGCTCGGACCCCGCACCTAAGTGGACCGTGGCGGCCGCACGCACCTGCGCCTCCTGCCATCCGGCCGCACCGACGACCAACGCACACACCCCTCACCTCGCAGGCAAGACGTTCTCGAACGGCGTCCCGTGCGCCTCGTGTCACGTGGTCCCGACCAGCACCTCGCACCTCGACGGGACCGTCGGCGTCGGCTTCTCGGGCGCGATCGTGGCGGGCGGCAGCTTCGCGAGCGGCACCTGCAGCAGCGTCTACTGCCACGGCAACTTCACGGGCGGCACGACGACCGCGACCCCGACCTGGACCGGGACCGGGACCATCGCATGCAACTCCTGCCACGGGACGCCCCCGTTGACCGGCCAACACGACTTCCACGTCAGGCAGGCGGGCTATGCCTGCAGTGTCTGCCACACGAGCTTCACGGCTACCGCGGTCAACAAGGCGCTCCACGTGAACGGCACCAAGGACGTGGCCTTCTCCACCGGGACATGGGACGCCACCGCGAAGACCTGCTCCAGCGTGGGCTGCCACGGCACCAGGAACTGGTAGACCACACCACGAAGCAGCAGCTCGCGGGAGGCCCGGACACGCGTCCGGCGCCTCCCGCGCGCATTTCGGGGCAGAGGGGTCCGTCGCCGGTCGGTTCGGCTTGAGGCGCGTGCGCGCGGACCCTAGAATCCCGCACCCCCGCGATCTCCAGCCCCCCGATGGAGGGATACGTGTCCAAGCCGAAGCCCGTCCTTCTCGTGATCCTCGACGGCTGGGGCACGCGCGCCGCGCGCGAAGCCAACGCCATCGCCATCGCCGGCACGCCCAACGTGGACGCGCTCGCGAACGACTTCCCGACGACGCAGCTCGAGACGAGCGGGAACGCCGTCGGGCTGCCAGACGGGCAGATGGGCAACTCCGAGGTCGGCCACATGAACCTCGGCGCGGGGCGGGTGGTCTACCAGGACCTTGTCCGGATCAACCGGGCCGTCGCCGACGGTGAGATCTTCAGGAACGAGGCGCTGGTCGTCGCGTGCCGGCAGGCGAAGGCGGCCGGCGGCGCGGTCCACTTCATGGGGCTCCTCTCCGACGGCGGCGTCCACAGCCAGCAGGCGCACCTCTACGCCCTGCTCGACCTCGCGCAGCGCGAGGGGGTGGCGCGCGCGTGCGTGCACGCCTTCATGGACGGGCGCGACACGCCGCCGAAGTCGGGCGTCGAGTACATGCGCCAGCTGAAGGCGCGGATCGCGAAGACGGGGTACGGGACGCTCGCCACGGTGACGGGGCGGTTCTTCGCGATGGACCGCGACAAGCGGTGGGACCGGGTCGAGCAGGCGTACGCCGCGATGGTGCGCGGCGTGGGGGTGAAGGCCAAGGGTGGCGTCGCCGCCCTGGAGCGCTCCTACGAGGCGAACGAGACCGACGAGTTCGTCCGGCCGACCGTCGTCGTCGGCGCCGACGGCAGCCCGAACGGGACCATCCGGGACGGCGACGCGATCGTCTTCTTCAACTTCCGCTCGGACCGGGCGCGGGAGATCACGCACGCCCTCACCGACCCGGCCTTCAAGGACTTCGAGCGGGGCGACGCGCCGAAGCTGTCGGCGTACGTCTGCATGACCGAGTACGACAGGTCGTTCGGCCTGCCGGTCGCGTTCCCGCCGCAGAGCCTCGACCACATCTTCCCGCAGCTCGTCTCCGAGTCGGGGCTCTCGCAGCTGCGCTGCGCGGAGACCGAGAAGTACGCCCACGTCACGTTCTTCTTCAACGGCGGGCGCGAGCTGGTCTTCCCGGGCGAGGACCGGATCCTGGTGCCGAGCCCGCGAGACGTGAAGACCTACGACCAGAAGCCGGAGATGAGCGCGCGCGAGGTGGCCGACAAGCTCGTCGGCGCGATCGACTCCGGGAAGTACGGCCTGATCGTCGCCAACTTCGCGAACCCCGACATGGTCGGCCACACCGGCGTCCTCGACGCCGCCGTCAAGGCGGTCAAGGTGGTGGACGAGTGCGTCGGCCGGCTCCGCGACGCGGCGAAGAAGGCCGGGATGGCCATGATCGTGACGGCCGATCACGGCAACTGCGAGATGATGATCGACCCCACGACCGGTGAGCCGCACACCGCCCACACGCTCAACCCGGTGCCCTTCATCCTCGCCTGCGCCGACTTCAAGGGCGCGAAGCTGCAGCCGACCGGTGTCCTGGCCGACGTCGCGCCCACCGCGCTGCAGATCATGGGGCTGCCGATGCCGGCGGAGATGAAGGGGCTGGGGCTGGTGGTGAGGTAGCCGGGGAAAGTAGGTGATGGTCGCGTTCGCGCGGCGGCGGCGTTTCCTGAGATCGCGATCGACGCGGCGCTGGCTGCGGGGCGCTCGTGAGCGCACCGCCGTTCGCCGAGGGCGCAGCCGTCCCTCATGGGGTTCACGGGCAGCAAACGCTTGACGCCTTCCTCGTCGATTTCGGCTTCCCAGCCGATGTGCGCGCGAAAGGGCGCTCCAGACCGCTCGTGACGCGCTTCACGCAGCGCGAAGGGCGCCCGTGCGGAGGCAGAAGCCCCCTGCGCAGAATGCGGCTCATACGTGGGATGCGTGCGTTTGCGGAGGGTGCGGATTCGCGTGAGAGAGTGGCTCCATGGACACCGCACGCGAGCTCACCTCCCGTCTCCACGACCTCCTCCGCCGCGAGCATGGGGCGATGGCCGATTTCCTCCTCGCCCTCGCGGACTTTGACGCGAAGCGGAGCTGGGAGGAGCTGGGCTACACGAGCCTCTTCTACTTCCTGCACCGGGAGCTGAAGCTCTCCGCCGGCGCGGCCTTCCACCGCAAGACAGCCGCGGAGTTGATCCAGCGATTCCCCGAGGTGGCCGCGCCCCTGCGGGACGGCCGCCTTTGCCTGTCGAGCGTCGTCGAGGTGGCGAGGGTCGTCACGCCTGAGAACGTCGCGCAGTTGTTGCCACGCTTCTTCCATGCGTCGAAGCGGGAGGCGAA
>JBAVTL010000007.1:0-4736 GCA_049696175.1 Anaeromyxobacteraceae bacterium | reverse complement strand
GGGCCATGTCGGCGGTGGGGCCCGCGCCGAGCTGCTCCTCGGCTCGGCTGAGCTGGGGCTCGACGCCGTGGCGCAGCGAGGGCACAAGCCGCGCTTCGGCGCCGACGCCTCGTTCCCGCTCGGCGAGGTGGACGTCAGCGCCGAGGTGGCGCTGCGGACAGGGAAGGACGCGCCCCGCTGGACGCTCCGGGAGGGCGGCGACCGGGCCAACTTCGCCGACTGGCGGGCCAGCGAGTGGGACTTCATCACCCCCGCGGCGGTGATCGGGGCGGAGTGGTCCTGGAAGTACTCCGACGAGGATCTCCTCCGCGTGGGTGGCGAGTACTCCTACGACCGTGCCGGCTACACGGACGCGCACGTCTATCCCGTGCTCCTCTACTCGCCCTACGTCCCCGGCGACAGCCGCACGGCCTACACGCCCTTCTACCTCGGGCGTCACTACGCGGCCGTCTTCGTCAACGTGCCGAAGCCCGGGCGCTGGAACGACACGACCTTCACGCTCTCGGTCGTCGGCAACCTCTCGGACGGCTCGGCGATCGCCCGGCTCGATCACGCGGTGGTCGTCAACACCTACCTCACCGTCGAGAGCTACGTCGCCGGCCACCTCGGCGCGCAGGGGGGGGAGTTCCGCTTCGGCGGCACCATCCCGGCCCAGGGCTCGATCGGCACGCCGGAGCTCGTCATCCCGACGCCGGTGCTCGACCTCGGCGTGGCCCTCCGGATGAAGCTATAGGAGCCGCCCCGAATTGCCGCGCCTCGCAGCCGGGGCGATCGGCTCCAATGGTTGCCGCCGGCGACCCGCCGGCACGAGGTGACCGATGGCTCAGCTTGGAATCGTTCAGGAGACGCAGCGCACGTATGACGACGTCCTCGCGACGCTCCCCGACCTGTTGAAGGAGGAGGGGTTCGGCGTGCTGACCCGGATCGACGTGAAGGCGACGCTCAAGGAGAAGATCGGCGTCGACTTCCGGCGCTACCAGATCCTCGGCGCCTGCAACCCGAAGTTCGCCCATCAGGCCCTCTCGATCGATCCGTCGGTTGGGGTCCTGCTCCCCTGCAACGTCGCGGTCTACGAGAAGGACGGCGGTGGGACCACGGTCAGGTCGATCGACCCGATGCAGACGATGGCCGCCGCAGATCCGCGGTTCGCCGAGGTGGCGAAGCAGGTCCAGGAGCGGCTGGCGCGGGTGCTGGCGAAGCTCGCGTGAAGAGGCGCGGCCGGGCGAGGGGGCAGCCGCGCGAACCCTTCGCCAGCGCTGCGGGCTCACACCCGAGCCCATGAGCGACCTGCTGCAGTTCGTCCTCTTCATCGCCGGCTGGCTCGTCCTCCAGCGCTGGATCCTGCCGAAGGCCGGCGTCCCTACTTGAGGCGTCCCGTACGCGCCGCGTGACGGCGCGAAGGACGACGGCGAGCCGCCCGCCGGCTGCTGAGCGGCCGCTCACCGCTCCTCTGGCGGCTTGAGCGCGCGGAAGCTCCTCCAGAGCGCGAAGCTGCGCCGGACGCGAAAGGGGCCGCCTCCTCGTCGGAAGCGGCCCCCTCACCCAGCAGTCCTCTCCCGACTAGAAGACGAACTCCTCGCCCTGGGCGCGGAGCGCGGTGATGGCCGCGAGGTTCACGATCGACTGCACCGACGTGCCGATCTGGAGCACGTTGACCGCCTGGTGCATGCCGAGCAGCACGGGGCCGATCACCTCGGCGCCGCCGAGCCGGTGGATCATCTGGTACGCGATGTTCGCCGCGTCGAGGTTCGGGAAGATGAAGACGTTCGCGTCCTCCTTCAGGTTGGAGAACGGGTACTCCTCCTTGCGCGAGTCCTCGCAGATGGCGAACTCCGCCTGGATCTCGCCGTCGATCTCGAGGTCCGGCCGGCGCTGCCGGAAGAGCTCCGCCGCCTCGCGCATCTTGGCTGGGCTCGCGCCCTGCGCCGACCCGAAGCTGGAGTAGGAGAGCATCGCCACGCGCGGCGTCACGTCGAAGTACTTGGCGAGCTCGCAGGTCTGGACAGCGATCTCGGCCAGCTCCTCGGCCGTCGGATCGACCGTCACCGTGCAGTCGGCGAAGAACTTGAAGTCGTTCTTCGTGACCACGATGTAGACGCCGCCGGCGCGGCGGCCGGTGCGGGTCTTGATGATCTCGAGCGGCGCGCGCACCGACTCGGCGTAGCCGGCGGTGAGGCCGGTGACGAGGCCGTCGGCCTTCCCGTCCTTCACCATGATCGAGCCGAAGTAGGCGCGGAGCCGGGCGCGGCGGCGCGCCTCCTCGCGGGTCATGCCGCGCCGCTGCCGGATCTCCCAGAGCCGGGTGACGTACTTCTCGTAGTCCGGGTGCTCCTCCGGGTTGATGATGGTGACGCCCTCGAGCGCGTCGAGCTTCTGGTCGGCGATCGACTTCTTGATCGCCTCGACCGGCCCGAGCAGGATCGGCTCGCAGAGCCCCTCCTCGCGGAGGATCTCGGCGGCCTGCTGGATCCGGGTGTGGTGCCCCTCCGGGAAGACGATCCGCGTCAGCTTCTTGCGGGCCTTCTCGAAGATGGTGCCCATGACCTGGTGCGCGCGGCTCTGCATCTTCTTGAGCTGCTCGCGGTAGGCGTCCATGTCGAGCTGGATGCGTGCGACGCCGCAGTCCATCGCAGCCTTGGCGACGGCCGGGGCGACCGCGAGGAGCACGCGCGGGTCGAGCGGCTTCGGGATGATGTACTCGCGGCCGTAGCGGAACTTCTCGCCGCCGTACGCGCGCGAGACGGAGTCCGGCACGTCCTCCTTCGCGAGCTCGGCGAGCGCCCGGGCCGCCGCCATCTTCATCTCCTCGGTGATCGCCTTCGCGCGGACGTCGAGCGCGCCGCGGAAGATGTAGGGGAAGCCGAGGACGTTGTTCACCTGGTTCGGGTAGTCGGAGCGCCCCGTCGCCATGATGACGTCCTCGCGCGCCTCCTTCGCCTCCGGGTAGCTGATCTCCGGATCGGGGTTCGCGAGGCCGAAGACGATGGGGTCCTTCGCCATCGAGCGGACCATCGCCTGGTCGATCATCCCCTTCGTGGAGCAGCCGAGGAAGACGTCGGCGCCCTTCATGGCCTCCTCGAGCGTGCGCAGCTTGGTGTCCAGCGCGAACTGCGCCTTGTACTCGTTCATCCCCTCGGTGCGTCCCTTGTAGATGACGCCCTTGGTGTCCACCATGACCACGTTCTCGAGCTTCACCCCGAGCTTCAGGTAGAAGCGGGTGCAGGCGATGGCCGCGGCGCCCGCGCCGGCGACGACCACGCGCACCTTGTCGATCTTCTTGCCGGCCAGCTCGAGCGCGTTCAGGAGCGCCGCGCCGGAGATGATCGCGGTCCCGTGCTGGTCGTCGTGGAAGACCGGGATGTTCATCTCCTTCTTCAGCCGCTCCTCGATGACGAAGCACTCGGGGGCCTTGATGTCCTCCAGGTTGATGCCGCCGAAGGTGGGCTCCAGCGCCTTCACGACGGTGCAGACCTTGTCGATCTCGTTCGCGTCGATGTTGATGTCGAAGACGTCGATGTCGGCGAACCGCTTGAAGAGGACCCCCTTGCCCTCCATCACCGGCTTGCCGGCGGCGGGGCCGATGTTGCCGAGGCCGAGGACGGCGGTGCCGTTGGAGACGACGGCGACCAGGTTGCCGCGCGCCGTGTAGAGGTACGAGAGGTCGGGATCCCGCTCGATCTCGAGGCAGGGCTCGGCGACGCCGGGGGTGTAGGCGAGCGAGAGGTCGCGCGCGGTGGCGCAGGGCTTCGTGGGGACGACCTCGATCTTCCCCTTCCGGCCCATCGAGTGGTACGCGAGCGCGTCCTCTTTCCGGATCTTCTTCTTGGGGCTAGAGAGCGGGTTCTGCGCGGAGTCGTTGGACATCGTCACTCTTTCTCAGTCCTGGTCTGCTGCATCTCAGTACCGGCTGGTTGGCTGTTGAGCCGTCGAGAAAAGACCAAGTAGATTGGGGTGTCAATTGCGTCCCGGGGGCGCTGCGTCGCGATCGTGGCACCGATGCAACGCCCCTTACGCACTGCGCATCGCGCGACGCGGGCGAGGATCTGGTATCTAGCCCCAAGTGAACTCGGTCATCGCCGCAGTCGGCTACGTCTACGTGGCGCTCCTGCTCGCCGCCTCGCTCCCGATCCAGGCGCTCCTCTTCGCGGTCACGGCCCCGTTCGATCCCAGCCGCATCGTCGCCGGGAAGTACCTGCGCTGGCTCGGGCGCCGCATCGCCGGGGCCTACCCGCCCTGGAAGCTGCGCGTGGAGGGGCGCTGGCCGGAGGCGGAGGGCGCGTACGTCGTCGTCGCGAACCACCAGTCGATCCTCGACATCCTCCTGCTCTCGCACATGCCGCGCGAGATGAAGTGGATCGCGAAGGAGGAGCTGTTCCGCGTCCCGTGGATCGGCTGGATGCTGAGGATGGCGGGGGACATCGCGATCCGTCGCGGGGAGCGTGACAGCGGCCTGGAGGCGCTCGGCAGGGCGCGCGATCACCTCGCGCGCGGCGTCCCCGTCATGGTCTTCGCGGAGGGGACCCGCTCGCGCGACGGCCGGCTCCTGCCCTTCAAGTCCGGCGCCTTCCGGCTCGCGATCGAGGTGGGGGTGCCCGTCCTCCCCGTCGCGGTCAACGGTACGGGGGCCGGCATGCCCAAGGGGAGCCCGTGGGTGCGCCCGTGCGAGGCGTGGGCGCGGATCCTGGAGCCGGTCGCGACCGCGGGCCTGCGGCCCGAGGACGCCGTGAAGTTGCGGG
>JBAVTL010000006.1:0-5177 GCA_049696175.1 Anaeromyxobacteraceae bacterium | reverse complement strand
GACCGGCCGCGCGGCGCTCCGTGGATGCTCCGCAAGCCCGCGCAAGCTCGGGACCCTGCGCGGAACGCAAACTGCAGTCGTTGCGCTGCCAGTGTAATGCGACTATGGGTACTAGCACTCATTGGGGGCCCCGATGCATCTGCGCTCCGCCGCCGCAATCGCGACGCTTCTCGGCTGCGTCGCCTGCTCATCCTCGACCTCGGTCCGCGACTGCTCCTCCGACGCCGACTGTGGTGACGGAAACCTCTGCCACCAAGGTGCCTGCGCGGCCAACGCGCCACCCGCCGCCTCCCTCCCGGCGGTCGCGGCGACCACGACCCACCGCCTCTTCACGTTGACCGGCAGCGGGACCGACCCGGAGCGGCGCCCCGTGACGCTCCGCTGGGCGGTCCGCGCCATCGAGGGCGGCTGCGAGCCCGACGTCGAGCCAGTGGATGGCACCTCCGTGGACGTGATCTGCTGGTGCGCGGGGAGGTACGAGGCAAGCGCAGTCCCCGCCGACGACCTCGGGCTCGAAGGGGCCCCCGCCGTCCAGACCTTCGAGGTGACGGCGGCAGTCGATCCACCTTCCGTCATCACGGGGCGCACCATCGCCGCGACCCACGCCTGCGACGGCGCGGTGCCCGCGTGCGCCGTGCTCGATTCAGGCGGGTCGCCGACGTTGAGCCTCGGCGCGGCCGGGACGGATCCCAGCGGGACCGAGCTCTCCTACGAGTGGACGGTCTTCCCCCCACCCGGGGTCGTCGCCGACGGTGCCCTCGCCGCGATCTTCGAGCCGAGCGCTGGCGTAGCGCTGCCGACGGTCACCATCACGAACGCGGGAGGGCCCATCGCCGGGACCTACCGGTTCCGCGTGCGCGCCCGGAATCCCCAAGGACTCGTCGCGCAGGGGATCCAGGAGGTGACGGTCGCCAACTCCGCCCCGGTGCTCCGGGGCGAGGCGCTCGCCGTCCCCCACCGCTGCGACGGGATCCAGTACCTGGGCGAAGGGGAGATCGAGCTCGGCGCGAGCGATCCGGACGGGGACCTCCTCCGGATCACGAGCTTCCAGCCCTCCTCCCCGGTCGCCGGATGCACGGAGGAGTTCACGCTCGACGAGGTCCTTCGCACCGTCCGCGTGCGGATCTCCTGCGCGAGCGCGACTTCGCTCCTCGGCGAGGCGCAGCGAACCCTCACCTTGACGATCGACGATCGGAACGGCGGCACCGCCACCGCCCAGCTGCCGCTCACGATCGCGAACCGGGCGCCGATCGTGGTCGCCGCCGCGGCGGCGGCCGGCAGCCCACTCGCGGTGGACCACCGCGTGGAGCCTTGCATCCTGGCGGCCGGGGGCGCCTGCTTCGTCTCCGACGGCACGGACCCGTTCACCGTCTCGGATCCGGACGGAGACCCGCTCGGCGAGTACGAGCTGTCCGCGACCGTGGGCGTCGATCGGCCTTCCTCGATAGGGATCGTCTCCCTGGACGGGGTGACGCGCCGCTTCCGGTTCGAGACGCCGACGACCTCTCCACTGGAGTTCCGATCGGCAACCGGCGCCAGCGGCTTCCTGTTGACCGCTTCGGTCAAGGACCCGTGGGGTGTGACCGGCAGCGCCTCGATCCCGCTGGCGATCGGGAACCGGGCGCCGATCGTGAAGGAGGCGGTCACCCAGGTGAGCGTCTTCCACGCCTACGACGCGGCGGCGCGAAGGTACGCGGCGACCGCGAGCGGGTCACTCTTCGAGGATCCAGACGGGGACCCCCTGCTGCCGTCCGCTGGCGCCGGCTCGGCGTGCAGCAGCGTGACGCTGGACGCGGGGCGTGCCGTGATCGGCTGCGCGCGCCCGTGGGACTACGCGCTCGGCGGCGTCCCGCCACTCGGCGAGTTCGCCACGAACCACTTCGCCGCCATAAGCGCGTCGGACGGCTGGGCGACCGCCGAGGCGACGACCGCGGTCACGATCCTCGACCGACCCGCGACCATCGCAGTGCCGGTCACGACGATAGAGAGCTGCGAGTGTGCCCCCGGCATCGGCACCTGGAAGTACAGGCTCGACACGACGGCGGTCCGGCTGCCGGCGCTGCTCGCCGATCCTGACGGAGACCCTGCGTGCGTCTCGCTGAACCTGCTCAGCTTCCAGTCGCACGCCTCGTCCGTCACCTGCCTGCCGGGCTGGTGTTACCCAACCTTCGACATCGGCCTCTCCCCGGAGAGCGCGATCGCCTTCGCGCTCTCGAACTGGGCCCTCCCCTCCGTCACCACCGCCTTCACCGTGACGGTCACCTGCAGCAAGTCTGGGACGATCTGCACCCCGTAGGCGCAGGCGGGCCGATCAGCGCAGCGCGTGGAGGAGCTTCGTGAGGTCGTACCTCACGTCGCCGAAGGAGGACTCCGGGAGGATCGGCGCGGCGCCACCGAGCCGCTCTACCAGCCGGTTGTAGCCCCGCTCGGCGAGCGGCTTCAGGTCAACCGTGTCGAGCAGGTTGTACTCCACGAGGAGGCGCGTCGCCTCCAGCTCGCCACAGAGGTGGCGCTCCCAGAGCACGATGGCGTCGCGACCGTCCAGCCCCGCGAGCCGGTCCGGACGGACGATCCCGTTCGCGCGCTCGAGCAGCTTGAGCCCTCCACGGTGGCCGAGCCGGTGCCAGACGTGGCGCAGGTCCACGTGCGCGAGGGGTGGCCTCCAGCCGGGGAAGCGGCGCTTCAGCATGGGGACGTCGAAGGAGAGCCCGTTGTAGGTCACGAGCAGCTTCCAGCGGGCGGCGATCTCCGGGAAGTCGTCGAGATCCCGGCCCGCGAGGAGGACCTTGGGACCGCGCGCGTCCAGGATCCCGATGACGGTCACGGTCTCGCCGCCGTCGGTCTCGATGTCGAGATAGGCGGCCTCCGCCGCGAACTCTGCGAAGAGGCGCCACCGCTCGGCCTTCGGGATCACGGCCGCGAGGGCGTCGGCGTCACGGGCGGCGAGCAGGTCGGACGCTCGCGCCACCGCCTCGCGCAGCCGCGGGTCGATCTTCGGCGAGAGGATCCTCCCGGGCGCCGGCGGGACGTCGGCCCAGGACCGGAGGCCCGCTCTCCAGATCTGCCCTTCGGCCCAGGGGCCGACGCCGGAGACGAGCCGAAAGGTGGAGCGGATCACGACCGCAAGCTAACCCATCGAGGACCCGTCCCGAAGCCTCCAACGAAGCACCGCTCACCGATCGGCGCGCGGGACTTCCCCTGAAGCCGCGGCCGGGAGCGTGACCCTGAACGTCGAGCCGCAGCCGAGGGCCGTCTCGACGGTGATCCTCCCCCCCTGCGCCTCCACGAGCAGCCGCGTGATGTAGAGCCCCAGCCCCAGCCCCTCCGGGCGGCGGTTCCCCTTGGAGCGGAACCAGCGCTCGAAGAGGTGGGCCTGGTCCTCGGGCGTGATCCCGACGCCGCGGTCGGTGACGCTGATCTCGACCCCGGCCTCGACCGCGGACGTCCGCACCTCGACCTCCGTCTGCACCGGCGAGTACTTGAGCGCGTTGGAGACGAGGTTCACGAAGATCCGCTCGAGCCGCTTTGGGTCGGCGATCACCCGCGGTAGGCCCGGCGCCGAAGCGAAGCGCACGCGGTCGACGTCGAGCCCACCCCGCAGCCGCTCCAGCAGCTCCAGGGCGAACTCCGGCACGTCCACCGGCTGCGGCGCGAACTGGAGCCGCCCGGCCTCGAGCATGGCGCTGTCGGCGAGCTCCTGGATCATGTCGCTCATCCGCTCGCAGCTCTTCACGATGGAGTGGCCACGCTCGGAGGCCCGGTCGGGGCCGCCGGCCCCCCGCGCGACCAGGTGCGCCTGCATGTAGATCGCGTTGAGCGGCGTCCGGAGGTCGTGCGTGATGGCGCGCAGGAGATCGTCCCGCTCCTCGTGCAGCCGGTAGACGCTGGTCTCGTCCGAGAACGTGAGCACGGCGCCGTCGATCCGCCCCTCCGCCCCTCGGATCGGCGCGGCGCTGGCCGCGACCCAGCCGCACCGTCCCGTGACCGGATCCTGCGTCCGCAGGTGGAGGGCGCGCACGGTCTCCCCCGAGAGCGCCCGCTCGACGGGGCTCTTCCCGGCGGCGAGCGGCCTCCCCTCCGCGTCGACGAAGCACGGGCCGCTAGACGGCAGCGCCGCCGCGAGCTCGCCAGAGGGGTCGCCGGCGACGTACCGGAACGCCGCCTCGTTCATGCTGCGCACCTCACCGCGGGGCCCGAAGATCACGAGCCCGTCCGCGATCGAGTCGAGCACCGCCTCCAGCTCGGCCGCCTGGCGCGCGGCGCGCGTCGCGTCTCGCTCCCTCATGGACTGCCCCCAGGGGAGTAGCCTAGCGCCCTCGCAGCCGCGGGAGAAGCGCCCTCGCCCGGTTCGCCGAGGGAGGGCGGCGAGGCGCCGCAGTCAGTCCCTCTCGAAGGCGCTGCGCCAGGCGCCGACCTCCTCGGCGTGGCGCTGGAAGGCCGCGTAGAACGGGTGGCGCGCGACGGTCGCCGAGTCTCCGATCACGACGAGCTTCTTGCGCGCGCGCGTGATGGCCACGTTCATCCGGCGGACGTCGGCGAGGAAGCCCACCTCACCGGCGTCGTTCGACCTGACGAGCGAGACGACGACGGCCTCCTTCTCGCGTCCCTGGAAGCCGTCCACCGTGTCGATCTCGAGCCCCGCGTCGAGGTGGTGCGCCAGGAGCTGCCGGAGCCGCTGCACCTGGGCGTCGTAGGTCGAGATGACGGCGACGTCGGCGGGGGAGACGCCGAGCGCCAGGATCCGCTCGACCTCGCGGGCCGCGAGCGCCGCCTCCCCCTCGTTCTGACGGGAGTCGCTCCCCTCGGGCGTGCTCTCCTCGTGGCCGGCGCCCGCGGTGTCCACGAACAGGAGCGGCTCCGCGTCGAGCGCGTGGTCCGCGACCGATGGGTGGGCGCGGAGCGCGCCGCCGTAGAGCGCCTCGGACGGGAAGCGCATGATCCGCGCGTTCATCCGGTGCTGCTCCGCGAGCGTCACGCGCGCGGCGTCGCCGTGGATCCCGGCGAGCCGCTCGAAGAGCGAGAGCCCGAGCCCACCCGCCTGCGCGGCCTCGGAGAGGATCGTCGGGGGGAGCTGGAGCGGATCGCCGGCCAGCACCGCCCGATCGGCGCGCAGGAGCGCCAGGTAGAGCGCCGGCTCGGTCGCCTGCGTCGCCTCGTCGGCGACGGCGAGGTCGAAC
>JBAVTL010000005.1:0-7387 GCA_049696175.1 Anaeromyxobacteraceae bacterium | reverse complement strand
GCGCGCGCCTCGAGCGCGAGCGCGCCCTGGGCGACGGCCGGGAGCATCTCCTCGGGGGTGAAGACCTGCGTCGCGCGATCGCCGAGCCCGAGCCGCCGGAGCCCGGCGTAGGCGAGGACGACCGCGTCCAGCTCCTCCGACGCCTTGCGGAGGCGGGTCTCGACGTTCCCGCGCACCACCTCGAGCTTCAGGTCCGGCCGCATCGCCATGAGCTGGGCCGAGCGGCGGAGGCTGGAGGTGCCGACGCGCGCCCCCTTGGGGAGCTTGTCGAGGGTCTTGTGCTTCGGAGAGCAGAGGGCGTCGCGCGGGTCCTCACGGACCGGCACCGACGCGAGCACGAGCCCGGGCGCGAGGAGGGCCGGCAGGTCCTTCATCGAGTGGACCGCGATCTCCGCCTCGTGGTTGAGCAGCGCGTCCTCGATCTCCTTGACGAAGAGCCCCTTCCCGCCGACCTCGGCGAGCGGGACCTCCAGGATCTTGTCGCCGCGGGTCATCAGCTCGTGGAGCACCACCTCGGCCCCCGGCTCGCGGGCCAGGAGGAGCTCCCGGACGTGGTTCGCCTGCCACTTGGCGAGGGGGCTGCGGCGCGTCGCGATGCGGATCATCTATCTCTTCTCCGATGCCGCCGCCCGCGCCGCGCCGGTCCCCGACCGTTCGCGCTGCGCCTGCGGCTCGTCCTGGATCCCGAAAAGCTCCGCCACGACGCCGGGGAGCGCCGAGTCCCCGTTGGACGCGGCTTCCTTCAGCCGCGCCGTCGGGAGGTGGAGCAGCTTGTTCACGATGGCCTGCGCCATGGCCTCGACGCTCTCGCGCCCCCGCTCGTCGAGCTTCCCGCCCACGCGGGCGAGCGTCCGCTCGACCTCGGCGGCGGCGATGTCCGCCGCCCGTCGCCGGAGGGTGATCATGATCGGGAGCGCGGCGCGCGCCTCCCGCTCCTTCGCGAAGGCGATCGCCTCGGCCTCCACGATCGTCTCGGCGCGCTGCGCCTCGCCGCGGCGCGCCTCGTGCGTCCCCGACACCACCTTGTCGAGGTCGTCGATGTCGTAGGCGTAGATGTCCTCGAGCTCCGAGCACGCCGGGTCCACGTTGCGCGGGACGGCGAGGTCGATGAGGCAGAGCGTGTGGTGCCTGCGCGCCTTGAGCGTCCGCTTAACGAGCTCCTTCGTGATCACGTAGTGCGGCGCGCCGGTCGAGACGATCGCGACCGCCGCGTCCCCGAGGAGCTTCTCGAGCTCCTCCCAGGGGTGGAAGACGCCGCCGACCTCGGTCGCGAGATCCTGCCCGCGCTGCGCCGAGCGGTTGGTCACGACGATCCGGTCCGCGCCGAGCACCTCGAGCGCCTTGGCCGAGAGCGCCCCCATCTTCCCGGCGCCGACGAGCAGCACCGTCTGCCCCTTCAGGTCGCCGAAGATCTTGGCCACGAGGTCGACCGCCACCTGCGAGGCGCTCGTCATCCCCTTGCCGATGTCGGTCTCGGTCCGCACCCGCTTCGCGGTGGCGAACGCCTTGTTGCACAGCCGGGAGACGTAGGAGCCGGCCGCGCCGGAGGCGCTGGCGATCCCGTAGGCCTCCTTCACCTGGCCCAGGATCTGCTGCTCGCCCACGACGATGGAGTCGAGGCTGGCGGCGACCGAGAAGAGGTGCCGGATGGCGTCCTGCCCGTGCTTCTCGTACAGGTGGCCGGAGGCGCCCGGGCTCCGCTTCGTGAAGAACTCCTGGGCGCGGCACTCCGACCGGCCGAACGTGTAGACCTCGACCCGGTTGCAGGTCGAGATCACGAAGGCCTCGGAGACGTCTTCGCACGCCTTCAGCTGTACGAGCGCGTCCCTGAGGGCGTCACCGGTGAGGGCAACCTTCTCGCGCACCTCGATGGGCGCGCTCTTGTGCGACAGGCCGACCAGGTGGAGCTCGCGGTCGCTCACTTGTACGTGCCTCCGTGCCGGCTCCCCGAGACGAACCCGATGCCGACGAACGACAGGAAGACGATGGCGAACCCGAGCAGCGTCAGGTACGCGTTGCGGCGCCCGTGCCAGCCGGAGCGCCGAAGCTGGATGATGGCGCCGTAGAGGAGCCACGCGGCGAGCGAGAAGACCTGCTTCTGGTCCCACTCCCAGGCGCGCCCCCACGCACGGTGGGCGAAGATCGCGCCGGTGACGAGCGCGACGGTGAAGATGACGAAGCCGATCCGGACGAGCCGGTGGTTGAGCCGGTCGAGCGACTCTAGCGGGGGGAGGCGCGAGAAGAGCGCGCCGAACTTCTTCCCCTTCACCTGCCGCTCCTGGAGCAGGTACATGAGCGCGACCCCGGCCGCGAGCGCGAAGCAGGCGAGCCCGGCGAAGGAGGCCGAGACGTGCACCGGGAGCCAGCGGCTCTGGATGACCGCCGGCACGTCCACGGGGACGTCGAGCGGACCGAAGAGGGTCGGGATGAGGAGCATCACCACCAGCGGCGTGATGAAGGCGCCGACCGCGGGCATCGCGTAGAAGCGCTGGAACAGCAGGAAGCCGGCGGCGAGGAGCCACGCGAAGAAGATGGCGCCGCCGCGCAGGGTGAAGAACTCGAGCCCGCCGAACTCCTTGCAGCCGAAGGCGATCGCGCCCGCGTGGACGGCGAACCCGAGCGCGAGCGCCCCCTGCGCGAGGGACGCGACGCGCGGGTGCTTCGGGCGGGCGAAGTAGAGGACGAAGCCGGTGGCGGCGGCCACGTAGAAGGCGGCCGCGATGCGCAGCAGGAGCAGGCTCAAGAGAGGTTCTCCAACAGGAACTTCGCGAGGGCCTCCGCCTCCTGGCGGCGCGCCTCAAGATCGCGCGGCAGCGCCGCCTTCGCGGCGGAGGCCTGGGGGCTCGGAGGGGCCGCGCGGGGCTGCGCCTGCGCGGTGGCGGCGGCCTGGAGCACGGAGACCTCTGCCAGGAAGCCCGGCTCCACCTGGTAGGCGGCGTCCTTGTAGATGACCGACGCGTCGACGTGGTCGGCGCCCATCTCGCGGAGCTGGGTGTCGCTCTTCACCTTGCGGACGAGCTGGTGGGGATCCGGCTCGTCCCCCTCGACCTTGAGGAACTTCACGGCTGGATCGAGCGCGTAGCTCCGCCCCTTGCCCTCGCCAGACAGCAACGTCATCACGTTGCCGACGAAGTCAATCTTGCCTTGCTCGGTCCACGAATCGAGCATGGTCTGCGAGACGAAGAGGAGCCCGCTCATCGAACCCTTTGCCCACCCCACGGCTCTGGCGAAACGCCGATCCGGCGCCCTGCCCGGGGCTGCGGGGGAAAGAAGGTACCACGCACCCCGACGGCTTGAAAGGGGCCCGGTCCGCGGCTATTTAGAACGTGATCTTCCCTGTCTCCCCCAAAAGAAAGCTCCGGTGCGAACATGGCCTCTGCAGACGTCGTCCACTTCACCGACTCCACCTTCCAGGCGGAGGTGCTCAAGAGCGACCTCCCGGTCCTCGTCGACTTCTGGGCGGTCTGGTGTGGACCCTGCAAGGCGATCGCGCCGGTCGTCGAGGAGCTGGCGACCCAGTACAAGGGCAAGGTGAAGATCGGCAAGATGGACGTGGACCACGAGCAGGCCGTGCCCCAGCAGTTCGGCATCCGCTCCATCCCGACGCTCCTCGTCTTCAAGGGCGGGCGGGTGGTCGACACCATCATCGGCGCCGTCCCCAGGTCCAAGATCGAGGACAGCCTCAAGAAGGCGATGGGGTAGCCGCTCCTCCCGTCAGCTGACGTTCACGAGGCCCGCGCCTCCCGACTGGGGAGGGCGGGCCTTCGTCGTCAGTTCACGAACCGCCGCATCGAGATGTTCGCGAGCAGCCCGAGCGCGATCATGATCGTCATCACCGACGAGCCGCCGTAGCTCATGAGCGGCAGCGTCACGCCGACGACCGGCAGGAGCCCGATCACCATCCCGACGTTGATGAAGGCCTGCCAGAAGAGCATCCCGCCGACGCCGATGGCGGCGTAGTGGCCGAACCGATCGCGGGCGTTGGCGGCGATCCCGATCGCCGCGGCGATGAGCGCGAGGTAGAGCCCGAGCAGGATGGCGCAGCCCAGGAAGCCGTGCTCCTCGGCCCAGACCGAGAAGACGAAGTCGGTGTGCTGCTCGGGGAGGAAGCGCATGTTGTTCTGCGTCCCCTGCCCCCAGCCCTTCCCGGTCCCCTCCCCCGAGCCGACGGCGATCATCGACTGGGTCGCGTGGTAGCCGGCGCCGCGGACGTCCCCCTCGGGGTTGACGAAGGTCTCGATCCGCTTCTTCTGGTACGGCTTCAGGTGCGGATAGCCGGCCGTCGCACCGACGATGGCGACGGCGGCGAGGATCGCGATGGTGCGCCACCGGACCGGCGCGAAGAGGAGCATCGTGAAGCCGGTCCCCGCGACGATGAGCGCGGTCCCGAGGTCGGGCTGCATCTTCACCATGACCGCCGGCACGAGGATGATCACGAGCGGGAACACGAGCCCCAGGAGGCCGTATGGCTCCTTGCGCCGCTCGCCGTCGTCGTGGAGCCAGCGCGCGAGCGCGAGGGTCACCGCCAGCTTTGCGAGCTCGGAGGGCTGGAGGTTGAACGGCCCCAGGGCGATCCAGCGGCGCGCCCCCATGACCCGCTTCCCCTTGAGGGCCACGAAGACCAGCAGGAGGATCACGAGCGCGTAGAAGATCCACGCGACCCGCTGGTAGTTGCGGTAGTCGAGCAGCGAGACCCCGAGCGCCAACAGCGAGAAGACCACCATGAAGAGGAGCTGGAGCTTCCAGATCGGCGTCGCGCCGGGCGCGCCGGTGTTGCGCGACGCGCTCGCGAGGTTCCAGACGCCGATGGCGCAGATCGAGGTGACGAACCAGGCGATGTGACCCGGGAAGTGGGCGAAGGTCCGCCGCTCTGGCGACGACGAGAAAGACAGCTCAGCCGCCACTGGCCACCCCACCTTGCCGCGCTGCCGCGGCGTCCTGCGCCTTGAGCTCCAGGTACTTCTTCACCAGCGCGCTCGCTGTCGGCGCCGCGGTCGTTCCGCCGAAGCCGGAGTGCTCGTTGAGCACCACGACGACGATCTCGGGCGCCGACGCCGGGGCGAACGCCGCGAACCAGGCGTGATCCCGCTTGAAGTAGGGGACCTCGGACGCACGGAGCCGCTTCGCGCCCAGCGACACGACCTGCGCCGTCCCGGTCTTCCCAGCCATGGTCGTCTCCTCCAGGCGGGAGTACCACCCGGTCCCGTAGGGCTGATTCACCGCGGCGAGGAGCCCCTTGAGGACGGTCTCGCGCGTGCCCGGCTTGAGCTGGAGCCTGGAGCGCGCCTCGGGCGCGAACTCCTGCACGACGCGTCCATCGGCGTCCTCGATGCGGAGCACGACCTGAGGGCGCCAGACCGTCCCTGTCGCGAGCGCCCCGTACAGCACCAGCTGCTGCATCGGCGTGACGTTCACGTCGCCCTGGCCGATGGCGAGGTTGACCGCCATCCCCCGCTGGTAGCCGCCGCGGATCTTCGCCTCGTGCCAGGCGACGTCGGGGATGATCCCCGGCACCTCGCCCGCGACGTCGAACCCGGTCGTCTGGCCCAGCCCCAGCACACGCGACCACTTGGCGATGGCGTCGGCGCCGAGGTTGGCCCCGGCGGCGTAGAAGAAGACGTCGCAGCTGGCGCCGAGCGCGTGCTCGAAGTCTACGGCGCCGTGGCCGGACTCCACGTCGCACCGCCACCGGTGGTTGCCGTACGTGTAGTAACCGGGGCACGAGACCGTCGTCGTCGGCCGGAAGATCCCCTCCTCCAGCGCGGCGACGGAGGTGACCACCTTGTAGGTGGAGCCCGGGTGGTAGTGCTGCTGGATCGCACGGAAGAGCTCCGGCTTGAGCGGATCGTCGTGGATCGCCTTCAGCTCCGCCGCCGTGATCCGGCCCGACATCTTGTTGGGATCCGGCGCGGGGCGGTCGACCAGCGCCAGCAGGAAGCCGGTCCTCGCGTCCATCGCCGCGACGACCCCGGCCGTCGCCGGGAACGTCTTCTCGGCGAACTCCTGGAGCCTCCAGTCGATCGAGAGGATCAGGTTCTGCCCGGGGCGCGAGGCGACGTAGCGCTTCTCCTCCGGACCTAGATGGCCGGCGTCGAGCGCCCGCCCCTTGGAGTCGACCGGGACGAAGTGGACGCCGTCGACGCCGCGGAGGTTCCGCTCGTATCGCCGCTCGAGCCCCCGCCGGCCCACGTAGTCGCCCGGCGAGTACGGCACGTTGTCCGCCCCGGTCTGCTTGAGCTCCAGGTTCAGGGACTCCAGCTCCTTGCGGCCGACCTCGTTCATGTACCCGATGAGGTGGCCGCCGAGCCCGGCGTACCGGTAGTCGCGGTGAGGCACCGCCTGGACGTCGACGCCCGGCAGCTCCTCGTTCTGCGCCTCGATCACGTCCACGTCCTCGCGCCGGACGTCCACCCTGACGACGAAGGGCCTGAAGCGTGCGTTCCGCTTCCAGCGCGCCTCTGCGAGCTGCGAGAGCGCGACCTCGTGCTCCTCCGGCGTCATGCCGAGGATCTCGGCGAGCCGCCCGATGATCGCCTCGCACTGGGCGCCGCAGTAGTTGGCGGTGAGCGTGACGTCGAAGCTCGGCCGCTGATCGACGAGGACGACGTGGTTCCGGTCGAAGATGAAGCCGCGGTCGGCCGGGATCCGGACCTCCTTGAGGTAGTTCTCCTCCGCGCGGGCGCGGTACTCGTCGCCGCGGACCACCTGGAGCCAGAAGAGCTTCCCGAAGAGCGCGACGAACGCGACGATGACGACGAGCGTCGCCCAGGCCAGCTTTGGCCTGAACTCGCTCTGGGCGGCGCCGGGCGCCGATCCGGGGAGGAGTGACATCGCCTAGGGCACCAGCTCCGGCTCCTCGCGCCCGAGGAGGACGCCGAGCCGGTTCATGGTGACGAGCACCAGCGGCGAGGCGACCGCCGTGAGGAGGGCCTCGAGGAGCATCCGCGGGAAGAGGAGCGCGCTCGGCGCCGCCTCGACGTCGCCCGCCCAGCGCTGCAGGGCCACCGCGAGCAGCGAGAGCAGGAGGCAGGAGACGCCGGTCAGGACCGCGA
Source organism: Anaeromyxobacteraceae bacterium (assembly GCA_049696175.1). Taxonomy (GTDB): domain Bacteria; phylum Myxococcota; class Myxococcia; order Myxococcales; family Anaeromyxobacteraceae; genus DATIVK01. Next base: position 335 of record JBAVTL010000005.1, on the reverse strand, counting down.
AGCCGGCCTTGCCGCGCAGGTCGACCGCCATCCCGGCCGCTCGGCTCCCGAGGAACGCGGCGACCGCGAGGAACGTGAAGAGCCCGTATGGCGTCCCCGCGAAGACGTCCATGACCCACCCGATGGCGGCAGCGGACACGACCCCCTCGACGTTCGCGGCCTCGAGCGCGAGCCAGACGATGCAGGGCACGGTGAGCTGCAGCGACACCGTCCCCCCGCCGAGCCAGCGCACGAGGACGGCCTGGACGGCGGCGACGAGGACTCCGGCGAGGATGAAGGCCGCGGGGCGCAAGTCAGTTCCCACCCGCGGTCGCGCCGCCGGCGCCGGGAGGAGG
>JBAVTL010000004.1:0-22436 GCA_049696175.1 Anaeromyxobacteraceae bacterium | reverse complement strand
GTCCAGGGCGCAGCGCCGGTCGTGCTGCGAGCGAAGGTGGTGCTGCCGTCGTTGTTCGCGTCCCGGGTGAACGGCGCGGACACGTTCGCGGTCTGGCAGGAGGACGACGTCGCGGTCGGGGTGCCCGCCAAGGTGCAGTTGCCCATCAGGACGCCGGCCGACGTCGCGGGGCTGCCCGTCACGCCGCCGGAATCCGAAGCCGTGACGCGGACCAGGTAGGTCGCGCCGCACGTGAGGTTGCTCGCCGTCGCAGTGAAGGTCCCCGCGTTGCGCGTCATCGCGACCGCCGGAGAGCTCCACGTGGAGCCGCCGTTGGTGGAGAGAACGTACGTTGCCGAGTTGTTGGCGTCGTCGTCGCCGGTAAAGTTGGCGGTGATCGCCAGGGACGGCGTCGCCCCCGCGGCCTGCGCGGCGCTCACTGTGCCGAGGGTCGTCCCGTTGACGGGCGCCGAGTAGTCGACGGTGACGCTGACGAAGTCGAAGTATGCGGTCTGCGGCGTGACGTTGTTCGCGTGCGTGTACGTGACGTCCACGGAGAAGACGGCATCGAGCAACTGATCGCGGGTGATCCCGGTAGCCGCGACCGAGGGCACCGGGGTCATCACGGTCGACTCGGTCGACGTCGAGATCGCGTTCCCTGCCGTGGGCGTCACCACGAACGTGGCGGTGGGATTCGCGGCGCTGACGGACCAGGCCGAGTTGACCGTCACCGAGTTGATGATCGAGCCTGCAGGTATCGCCGTGTCGAAGTGGAAGCCGGCAAAGGTTCCAGAGGCGGTCGCCCTGCGGGCTGCGAGGGTCGCGCTCGCATATGCGGTGTCGTCCGCGTAAGCGTTCGTCGGGTTGGTCCACCCGGTGCCCGTGTTCGACGCCGGGAACAACGTCACTGTCGTCGCCGACGCCACCGCGGGCAGGAGGAGTGCCGCGAGAAGCAACGGCAGAGGGAGGCGGCCCAGACTCACCTTCGTCACGCCAAGAGCCAGACGGCCAGCAATCGTCGTCATCACGCCACCCTCTCCTTCGTCCTTCTCAACCAAAGCTGCACCCCCGTCGCCCGCACACCCCACGGCCCCAATAGAGTCGACCGCGCGGGAGCTCGTTGCCGTCTCCGCGCTCCGCCTGACCTTTCCTCGTGGCCGGCGCCCTGGCAGCGGGGTCTCATTCGAAAGATCGGGGCCAAGGTCGCAGGTCGAGTCGCCGCGCCAGGGTTCTCGGAAATGTCGCGACGATTGCACCTTGCGGCACCGGAGGTGACACAGACAGCGAGCCCGTTAATCGGGCCAGCCTTTTCAGGGTGCCTGAGCGGGGTCAATCCACCAATGCGGCACACAACCGCGCGGCACGCCGCCGCACCCTCGCGGGACCAGCCACGAATCCGCCCCTTCCGGAGCGCATTAGCTGTCGGTGGAATAGTGATCACTCCCCTTCCGGATCCGACACGATGCCCGGTGGCTTTCGTGCAAGCCGCGAGCCTCTAGCGTGGATCTGGAGGGGACGGCGCGGGGACCGGAAAAGCCGCGCCAAATGCTGATCATAATGCAGGGGAAGCCAGCCCTGCGTCACATTGCCGCAATACGGCGGCTGGGAGGCTTGACCAACCCTGAGTCAGTTCACCCAGCCGAACGCGTACTCGGACGAGGCGAGTCCGAACCGAGCCCCGCGAGCTCGACCATCCGCTGGTGCAGCCCCCCACCGACGAAGTCGAACTGCTCCCCGTAGTCCTTCATCATCTGCTTGAAGGCGGAGAGCATGTACCGGCGCTTGAAGCCATCAGGGAGCGCCAGGACCTCGCGCATCTTCCGCGAGTAGAAGGTCATGTAGCACTTGCCCAGCGCGCCGGTGACGTCCTCGAGCGACATCGCGTACGGCTCGATGATCGGCGTCACCAGGTTGTACTTCGAGTAGTCGAAGACCCGGATCCGGTCCTTCATCTGCTGGAAGAGCGGCGTGAAGGGCATCGGCGTCAGCACAGGGAAGACGGCGATGTCCGGGTTGAGCCGCACCGCCTCCTGCGCCGTCTTCTCGATCGTCTCCCACGTCTCGGTCGGGAAGCCGATCATGAAGGAGGCCTCCGTCATGATGTCGGCGTCGCGCAGCAGGTTTAGCGCGCGCGCGTTCATGTCCACGTCGGTCCCCTTGTTGAGGCTGTCGAGCAGCGCGTCGGAGCTGCTCTCCGCGCCGACGTAGACGTGGATGATCCCGGCGTCCCGGTACTTCGGGAGGAGATCCGCGTCGCGGATGATGTCCTCGACGCGCGTCTCGATCAGGAGTGAGACGCCGAGCTTCGCCTCGATCAGCAGATCGAGCAGCCGCTCCCAGCGCGCCCGATCGCGGGTCGGGTAGGCGTCGATGAGCGTGATGAACTGGACCTGGTAGGTGTCGACCAGGTGGCGCATCTCGGCGACGACCTTCACCGGGTCGCGCGGCCGCCACTCGCCGCGCCAGAAGAGGCGCTGGCTGCAGAAGGAGCAGCCCATCATGCAGCCGCGCGACGTGAGCACCGACGCCATCCGGCCCCACGGCTCGATGTTGTAGTGGTAGTCGCTCCAGTCGAGCAGGTGCCACGCTGGCGTGAGCGCGTCCAGATCGGCGATCTGCGGGCGCAGCGGGGTGGCGACGACGCCGCCCTCCCCTCGCCGCGCGATCCCCTTGACGCCCGACGCGTCGCCCGCTGCCAGCGCTCCGAGGAGCTCCCTCAGCGTCTCCTCGGGCTCGCCGCGCAGGACGTAGTCGGCGCGGTTCGCGGGGTCGGCGAGGAGCTCCTCATACATGAAGGTCGGGTGCGGGCCGCCGATCAGCGTCACGACCGCGGGGTTCAGCGCCTTCGCGATCGCGAGGACCTTCAGCGCGGCCGGCACCGTGGCGGTGCTGATCGCCCCGGTCACCGGCAGGTAGTCGAGCGTCATCACGACGTCGGGGGAGAAGCGCTCCAGCTCGTTCCGGACGTCGTCGAACGAGTGCTTCTTGTTCATCGCGTCGTAGATCTTCGCTTCGTGCCCCGCCGCGATGGCCGCGCCCGCCAGGTAGGCGAGGTGGAGCGGCGGCCAGGTGCCGATCACCTGCACGCCCCAGCAGGCGTACGGCGGCGTCACGAAGAGAACCTTCATCTACTGCCTCCTGGATGCGGACCCGCGCGACCCCTCACGACGCGTCGGCACAATCTGGTCCACTATACCGTTCGAGTTCGCGGCAGTCGCCCCCCACCCTGTCGTACACGCGCGCGCGCCGGTGAACCTTCGATTACCCCGGTCTAGGGTGTTTTCCGGAGGCGCGCTCCGGACTCAAACACCCCGGTCCCCTCACTCCTCCCAATATCGACGCGAGCCGGGATGCGAGAGAGTGCAGGCAAGAAAGGGAACAGACCATGACCCGGTACGAGAGCAACGCGACGGTGAAGAGCGGCTACTACTTCAACCCCATCACCATGAACGTGGTCCCGGTCGCGCGGGACGGAGAGCGGCTCCCGAACGACAAGGGCGCCTGGTTCGCCATCCCGACGGTCGCCGCGCTCGCCCTGACGCCCCTCCTCGGCGCCCTCTTCCTCATGTTCCTCCCGATGATCGGCTTCGTCCTCTTCGCCCAGGCGGCGGGCGTCAAGGCCGCGAGCCTCTTCAAGGGCGGCGCGGGCGAGCTCGTCGTCCCCGGCTACGCTCCCGGCATGGCGCACCTGACCGGCAAGGAGGCCTCCGGTGAGAAGAAGGAGGGCGAGGCGAAGGCCGCCCTCGAGCTCCAGGAGCTGCAGAAGGAGATCGACGCGAAGCGGAGGTAGAATCGCCCCCTCACCCTTCCCTCTCCCCCGGTGGGGGAGAGGGGACATCCTTGAATGGAAGGGCCCTCTCTCCCGCAGCGCGGGGGAGAGGGCTCTTCGTTTCGGCGCAGGAGTCCGCCTGGCGGACGCGGGGGCGCGAGCCGGCCGGTCGATGGCGCGTAGATCCGCGGTTGCCCACGCCTCGGTCCCCGGCTCGCCGTTTGCAACCGACTGGGGTGTGACGTTGCCATCGTGTGACGCTGTGGGTACAGTTTTGTCATGCCCCCTCGGATGAAGACCGGCCGACGAAAGAGTCCTGACCTGACGATCCGGCTCACCCCGGCCGAGCGGGCGCGGATCGACGCGGCCGCGGAGCGGCTCAACGAGCGCGCGGTCTCCTCCTGGGTCCGCCGCCTCGTCCTGGACGCCACGGAGGACGCCGGGGCCGACGCCGTCCGCGCCGCTCGCGTTCGCGGGGCGATCGCCGAGCTCCAGCGCCAGGGGCCGCGCGCGGAGGGCAGGTCCAACCTCGCCGCGGAGCGCGAGTCCGCCCGCTGGGGCGAGCGGCGTGATCGGGAACCGTGAGCAGCTTCGTCATCGCCGACACGAGCGTCCTGCTCGCCGCCTGGCACGACCGTGACCGCGCCTCGCTCCGCACCGTCGCCCGCCTGCTCGAGGAGCGGCGCCTCGTGACCACGAGCGTCGTCGTCGCCGAGTTCCTGGGAGGCGAGACGACCGACGCGCTGGCCCAGGCTCAGCGCGAGGACGTGATCGCGTTCATGCCGCGAGTTCTTCCCACCTCCGGCGCGGCCGCCCGCTACGCCGCCGCCCTCAGGCGACACCGCTGGCAGCGCGAGCAGCGCGTCCCTGCCCATCCCGACGCGCTGATCGCCGGGGTCGCGGCCGAGTACGATCTTCCTGTGCTCACGCTCAACCGTCGCGACTTCGTGGACCTGCCCGGGGTGAGGCTGCACCCCTTCGACGACTGAGGGGCCGTCAGCCGTCCACGCGGATCACGCCGCGCTTGATGGCGAGCCGTACCAGCTCGGTGCGGTTGTGGACGCCGAGCTTCTCCATCACCTTCTCGCGGTGGCTCATCGCGGTCTTCACGCTGATCCCCAACGTCTCGGCGACCTCCTTGTTGGAGCCGCCCTCCGCGACGAGCTTCAGGACCTGCTTCTCGCGATCGGTGAGCGTCTCGTACGGATCGCTGCCGCCAGGCGCGGTGGAGGCGCTCTCCTCCATCGCCACGCGCGCCACCTCGGGATCGAGCACCAGCCCGCCGCGGTGGACCGCGCGGATGGCGTTGACGAGCTCCGCGCCGGCCGACTTCTTCAGGATGTAGCCCGACACGCCGATCTTCAGCAGGCGGCGGACGTACTCGCGATCCTCGTACTGGGAGAGGATGAGCACCTTCGCCCGCCGCCCAAGCTTCTTCAGCTCGATCGTCGCCTCGATGCCGCCGAGGCCGGGCATCGCGACGTCCATGACGACGACGTCCGGATCGAGCTTCTCCACCTGGTCGATCGCCTGCCGTCCGTCGCTCGCCTCGCCGACCACCTCGATGTCGGCGTGGGGAGACAGGAGCGCGCGCACCCCCTCGCGGAGGATGGCGTGGTCGTCGGCAAGCAGGACGCGGATTGCGGTCACTTCGTCTCCACCAGGTGCTGGACCGGGATTCGTACCTCTACCCGCGTCCCTTTGCCAGCGGCCGACTCGATCGTCGCGGTGCCTCCGAGGATCTCCGCCCGCTCCTTGATCCCCAGGATCCCCCAGTGCTTCCGGTCCTCCTCCGACACCGGCGCCGCGGAGTCGAACCCACGCCCGTCGTCCTCGATCGACAGGCGCAGCTGGTCCTGCTCCATGCCGAGCTCCACCAGGACCCCGGACGCCTCCGCGTGGCGCGCGACGTTGCTCAGCGCCTCCTGGCAGATCCTGAAGAGCGCGGTCTCCGTCTCGGGAGAGATTCGCGCGGCGCCCTCGTCGCACTCGCAGCGGACCGAGACCCCCCTCCCTCGGAGCGCCCGGTCCGCGTACCACTCGATCGCGGACACCAGCCCGAGGTCGTCCAGCATCGAAGGGCGGAGGTCGAGGATGAGCCGGTGGACGTCCTCCAGCGTGCGCCTGGCGATCCCCTTCACCTCGTCGAGGCGCGGCTGCCCGCCGCCCCGTATGGCCTCGGCGGCCGCGTCGATCCCCATCGCGAGGGCGGCCAGCGACTGGCTCGTCTCGTCGTGCAGCTCGCGCGCGAGCCGCTTCCGCTCGTCCTCCTGCGCGGTGATCACCTTGCGCAGGAGCTCCCCGCGCATCGCCTCGCGCTCGCGAAGGCGATCGTTCACCTCCGCCAGCGCGTGGGTCCGCTCCTCCACCCTCTCCTCCAGGATCGCGTTCTGGTTGGCGACGCGCAGGATCAGCTCACGGAGCGAGGTGCGCATCTTCTCCAGCGCCTGGCCGAGCCGGCCGATCTCGTCCTCGCCCAGGTCGGGGATCTCGCGCGAGAGATCGCCGGCCGAGAGCCGCTCCGCCTCGCGCGTGAGCACGCTGACCGGCAGCGTCACGCTCCGCGCCGCGCCCCAGGAGAACGCCACGACCATGAACGCGTAGAGGATCGCCCCGAGCACCACCCACGGCACCCCGGCGTCGAAGGGCAGCGCCTCGCGCGACTCCTGACGCACCAGGACGCCCCACGGCGCGGAGGCGAGCGGCGCGAAGGCGTAGACCTCCGACGCCACCAGCTCGTCGCCCGTCTCGTCGCGGCCTCCGTGGCAGCTCCGGCAGCGCCCGCCCTCCGTCCCCTTCGTCTTCACCTGCTCTCCGAAGTGGACGCTGCAGCGGATCGTCCGCCCGATCCGCCCCTCTTCGGTGGCCGCGATGATCGTCCCGCGATCGTCGATGAGCGCGACCGAGCTCGACTCCCCTCGCTGCAGGATCCCCAGCAGGGTCGCGAAGTCCCGCGTGCTCGGGTCGATCCGCGACACGGCGACGCCGAGGATCTCGCCGGCGTAGCTGCGGAACGGGACGGACTCGTAGAGCGCGTGGCCATGCCCCTGCTGGATGAGGCGGGAGAGGTGCGGGCGCCCGTCGCCCAGCGCGTCGGCGATGTCGTCGAGGGCGGCCATCGGGATGCTGGCGCCGGTGCCCGCCAGCGCCTCGGCGACCACGTAACCCCTGTCGTCGAGCAGGAACACCGGCGCGCGGTGCTGGAGCTGCTCCATCGCCCGCTGGACCGCGCGTTGCTCGTCCGGCGCGGCGGGGCGCGAGAGCTGCCCGCGCGTCGTCGCGGCCAGCTGCTGGAGCACCCGCAGGTCGCTCGTCACCTTGGAGTCCAGGTCGGCTGCCACGGCCTGGGCCGCGGAGATCCAGGCCGCGTGGAGCCTCGCCTCCGTGAGCTGGAGCCAGTAGCTCCCGACGATGCCCGCCACGAGCAGCGGGAAGGCGACGCCGGTCGCCATCAGGAGGTAGACGCGCGGGCGAAGGCCGATCGCGCCGCTCGCGCGCGGACGGGTCGCCTCCGACGACGTGGCCGCGCTCACGGACCGCCCCCCTCGCGCCGGAGGCCGTGCGCGATCCTGTGGAGCTCCGGCTCGGCGCTGCGCGCCCGGAGCACGAGCGGGATCCCCTCGATCTGCCAGGAGAGCTGCTGCCAGATGGCGCCGTCGATCACGACGTTGGCGATGGTCGCCGGCACGTTCCCGACCGTGGTGCGGCTCTGCTTCAGGACGTCAGGCTTCCCCAGCAGCAGCGGCGAGATCTGGTCGCCTGGCTTCGTCGCCTGGAACACGATGAGCGACGGCAGCCCGTCCTCCGACGACTTGAAGGCGACGGCGACGGAGCCGCCGCGGCCGCCGGCGATCCGTATCCGGTCGGGCGGCCACGCGAGCCGCTTCGGGAAGTAGGCCGGGAGGTAGAGCCGCGCGTCCACGCGCCGCGCCGCCTCGTCGAACGTCTCCACGAAGCGCACGTGGCGCTCCTCGCCGGCGAGCCAGCCCGGAGCCTTGCCCAGCATGCCGAGCGTCACGGCGGTCGCGCCGGTGACCCAGATCAGGATCACGAGCATCTTGAGGAGCTCGACCAGGGTGGCCGTGGGCTCGCGGACGGTCGCGGTCATACGACGAAGTAGAGCACGCCCGTGAGCGCGGCGGCTGCGAGGAGGAGCCGGAAGGCGCCGAACCGGAGCGGGCGTGGCGCCGGGGCGAGCAGGCGGCGGCAGCGGACCTCGAGCTCCCGCGCGTGGGCCTTCTCGATCGGCTCGGTGAGGGCGCTCGCGAACGGCAGGGAGCGCGGGACCGGGGCGTAGCGCGACGTGGCCCGGTGGAGCTTCAAGAGCCCGGCCGCGAGCGGCAGCCGGTGACCGCACGCCGCGGCGGCGCGCTCGTCGGCGACGTGCTCCGCGTCCCGCACGATGACGCGCGACATCACCTGGAAGGCGGGGTTGAAGAACATGAGCGCGCGCGCCCCCATGATCACCCAGCTGGTGGCGGGGTCGTGCCGCGCCAGGTGGGCGAGCTCGTGCGCGAGCGCGGCCTCCAGCTCCTCGTCGTCGAGCAGGGCGAGCGCTGCGCGGGAGACCACGATCTCCTGCCTGCGCACCCCCGTGCAGAAGAGCATCGGGACCTCCGAGTCCACGAAGCGGATCGGCCGCGGCCGGAGCCCGAGCCGCCGGGCGACCGGGAAGAGCGCCGCGTCGAGCCGGGCGACCACCGCGGACTCCGCGACAGCGCCAGGGGGGCGCCCCTTGCGGCGGAAGAGCGGCAGGAGGTCGATGAGGAAGAGGGTGGTGCCAGCCAGGGCGAAGCCCCCGACCCACCAACCGTTCAGCCCGATCCTGAGGAAGCGCAGGTCGCCCCAGGACCGCGCCGAGAAGATCGCGACCGCGTCGCGGAACGACTCCTCGCCCCGATCACCACCGAGGACGACGAGCCCCGGAAACAGCACCAGCGGATAGCCCAGGGCGAGGAGCCTCAGGGCGATCCGCTGGCGTGGTTCGACGACCTGCCACCCCCTCACCAGCGCCTCCACGAAGAGGGACGCGACGAGGCTGTGGAAGATCGCCTGGGTGAGGACGTCAGCCCACGTTGCGTCGACCGTCATGCGCGTGCGCGTCGGCCGCGTGCCCCTCGACCTCGGGAGGCGTCCCCTCGATCCGGGCGAGCTCCAGCGGGTGTTCGTGGACCATGCGCTCCCGGGAGATCTTGCCCGTGAAGATGGTCGCGTCGAAGGGGAAGACGTCCGGGTTCAGGTGCGCGTTGAAGATGTGCCAGATGGTGATCACGAAGAAGGCCATCAGCCCTTCGTTCGAGTGCGCGACCTTCGCGGCGGGGATGACCTGGCCGGGGATGATCATGGCCGCCTGGACCGGGAAGTACAGGATGAACCCGGTCATGATCATGATGACGTTGCCGAAGACGAGCCCCCAGTACTCGAACTTCATCTTGTAGTCGAAGCGGTCGTAGTGGGGGTGGTGCTGCGTCATCCCGAGGTAGTAGCGGAGCTGCAGGATGGCGTCCTCGAAGTCCTTGCGGCCGGGGACCATCGACATCGTCGACTTCCGCGCGAGGATCCCGGCGATGGCGTTGCCGAAGTGGACCACCGTCGAGAGGGCCAGCGTGATCCCGCAGATCCGGTGGATGAGCCGGGTGCTGGAGATCCCGCCGAACAGGTCGACGAGGCCGTGCGCCCACCCGGTCATGAAGAACTTCTGCGGCAGGCCGGTGAGGCAGAGCATCGTGAAGATGAGCATCGTCACCAGATGCTCGATGCGCTGCTGAAGGTTGAAGCGGACGACGTATGCGTTCGTGCTCATCGATTCACCACGACGCGCCAGAGGTGCAGCGCGATCTGAAGGACGAGTCCCCCGACCATGAAGGGGATGAGGATCCGGTAGAAGAGCTGGACGGCCCAGACCATCGGCGCCTTCTCCAGCGTCGGCTGGTAGTGCGAGAGCCACGCCTTGGGGAAGCTGGCGTTCGCGCCCGCGTGGCACTTCTGGCAGGTCTTCTGGAGGTTGGCCGCCATGACCCGCGAGTTCGGGTCGTTGCTCTTGCGGATGTCGTGGACGCCGTGGCAGTCGGTGCAGACCGCGGCGAGCCGCTCGCCGGAGTCCTTGCGGCTCTTGTGCTGCAGCGAGGCGGACATGCCGTGGAAGTCGGCGAGGTAGGTGTCGACCACGTGCGTGGAGAGGCCATACTTCGTCATCAGCTTCTCGTTGCCGTGGCAGCGGCCGCAGATCTCCGGCGTCCGCATCGCGAGCGCGCCCTCGCGCGGATCCGAGGTGTCGTGCGCCCGGTGGCAGTCGGTGCAGACCGGGACGTCCGAGGACGACTCGACCGCCATCCCGTGGACGCTCGCGGCGTAGACCTTCGCCTCCTCGGGGTGGCAGCGGCTGCACATCTGCGAGATCCGGTTGCGGGGCTGGCCCGGGCGCGTGATGTCGTGCGCGCCGTGGCAGTCCACGCAGACCGCGGCCTGCTTGTTCCCCTTGGACATCAAGGCGAAGTGCACGCCGTCGAGCGTCTTCGTGTAGTTGTTGAAGTGGCAGCCCTTGCACTGCTCGTAGTAGGCGACCGTGACCTCGCGCTTCGCCTTGAAGGGGATCTCGCCGTCGGCGTGATCGTCCTTCTTGTCGGAGTGGCAGTCGGTGCAGCGAAGCATCTCGCCGTGGACCGACTTCGCGAAGTTGTCCTTGTCCACGACCAGCGGGAGCTTCTCGCCGCCCGAGAGGGTGAAGGGAGGCACCATCGACTCGTCGGTGTGGCAGTCGAGGCAGCTGTCCTGCTCGGCGGGGATGCCGCCGTACGCCGGCGTGGCACCTGCCGCGATCAGCAACGCCAATAGATATCGCTTCATCGTTGCCCAGCTCCCGGAAGTGTTGGGTTCCTCAGCAGCGCCGAAAATGAGGGTAAAGACGGCCTCGCATCTATCAGGGGCGAGGCAGGCTGTCCAATGGCGAAATGCTGAAAACCCCGCTGTTGACGGGGGGATGCGACGTTTTGGCGCACTTGCCGATGCGCGCCAGCGCGCGGTCTGGGCTTCGAGAAAATGGCGCGCGGAAGGCTCCCGGAGAGCCAACCGCGCGTCCTTGTTGCGTATGCAGCTCTATTCGCTGCCTCCGGTCACCCCTGGATCCGTGAAGGCGGCCGCGAGCTCGCTCCAGCGATCCTCACCGAGCAGCCAGGGGGCTGGGGTGATCAGTTCGCCCCCGTCGGCGGCGGCGATCCCGAGCGAGCGCTCGAGCTGCTGATTCCAGCGGCGCGCCTCCGCGGCCATCCACCCATCCGCCGCCGCGTCGGAGGGAAGGGCGCTCCACTGCTCGTTGGCCGGCTCGAGCGCGACGAGCCAGCCCTTGCCGTACCCGTCCGAGCGGACGAGCGATGGATCGCGGACGACGGCCGAGTTCACGCCGGAGATCCGCGCGTCGAACGGCGCGCGGATCGGGAGCTGCCGGCCGCCGCCCCAGAGCGTGACGATCGTCTCGCCGCGCTTCACCCGCGTCCCGGTGCGGACGGCCTCGACCGCCGTGACCGCCGGCAGGAGCCGCAGCGCGAGATCGTCCATGCCGATCTCCAGGGTCCCCTCCCCCCGCCTCAGCAGCCAGGTGTGGCCCGGCGCGTAGCGCACGCCAGGGCGCACGGTCACGCCGCTCACCTCGTGCAACCCCATCGCGCGCCGGCGCCGCGCCCGCACCCGGTTGATCGCCCACGCGATGACGACCAGCGGCACCGCGATGGCGGCGAGGACGGCGAGGAAGATGCCGAGGCGCACCAGCCCGCCGACCACGAAGATGCCGATCTTCTCAAGACTCCCGAGCGTCGCAGCCATGGCACCCTCCTGCTCAGAATCGCCCAGCCAATCCGCGAGCAGCCCCCCCCTCGGCCCTTCCCTCTCCCCCGGTGGGGGAGAGGGAGGTCGTGGGGCGCGCTACATCGCGTGGCACATCGTGCAGTCGTCGAAGTTGAAGGCCTGCTTGCCGTGGCACCTGCCACAGGACTGCCCGGCCTTCATCCGGTCGTGCGTGATCGTCGTCGCCGGCGTCGAGGCGCTCTTCCCGAGGATCCGGAAGGTGCCTGCGTGACAGCTGGTGCACGAGCCGGCCGGCTTCGACGTGTCCACGTGCATGTCGTGGTTGAAGGTCACGACCCCGGGGCTGCCGTCGCCCTGCGGGAGCTTCAGCGCCCCCGGGAGCTTCGGGAGATCGGCGGCCAGCGCCGCGCCGCCGATCAGGAGCCCGACCACCACCGCGCACTTCCTCATCGCCCTGGTCATGGCGTCGTCTCCGCTAGGTCAGGAAGAACTTCCGCGCGAGCTCGGTCCACTTCTCGCCCTCGAGCTCCGGCCCGATGCCGAGGATCGGCGCGCCGCCGTCCTGGAGGACTCGCCCGAGCTCGGGGCTCATCCGCATCGCGAGCGCCTCCGCCGCGCCCTCGAGGAAGCGGGTGGCGGCGTTGTCGGAGATGAGCTGCCGCAGGTCGCGCGCCAGCCGCGGCGCCTTGACCTTGAAGAGCCAGCCCTTGCCATACGGCTCCGAGAGCGTCTCCGGGTTGGAGCGCGCCGCCTCGTTGACGGCGACGACCGTCCCCTCGATGGGCGACAGCATCGGGACGCTGCCGTTCGCCGCGGCCAGCTCGAACGCCGGCTCGCCCTGCGCCACGCGGGCGCCGATGGCCGGGAGGGAGACGCGGGCCGGGCCGACGAGCTTCTGCGCGAAGTCGTCCATCCCGACGGTGACGACGCCGTCGTCCTCCACGCGGGCCCATGTGTGGCCGGGGTGGAGCTTGACGCCGGCCGGGATGTTGAACCAGCCGAAGGCCGGTGCCGCGGCGGCCGGTGCCCGTACCGCCCTCTCGCGCGCCATCGCCGGGGCGTGCGCCGGGACCCGTGCCGTCTCCTCCGCCGGCTTCCCACCCTGGACGTACTTCCAGAACGGGATGAAGAGGAGCATGTAGCCGACGCCGAGTCCGTACTCCATCAACTTCGCTGGGTAGATGCTGAGCAGGTCGAATGCCATGGCGTCCTCCTTCAGTGCTCCTGCGGGTAGGCAGGGTCTTCCTTCAAGATCGGCATCCGGTTGACGATCCAGCGGAACAGGACGATGAGCAGGGTGACGAGCATCACCGAGATCAGCACCTCCTGCCACGACGGGACGTACCGGACGGGCTCGTTCCAGTTGAACGCGATGACCGACATGTTGAGCCGGTTGAGCACGATGCTGAGCACGCCCATCAGCCCGCCGAAGCGGACGACCGACGCCTTGCCGTTCCTGGCGCCGAACGCGAGGATCAGCGCCGGGACCAGGATGAAGCCGACGATCTCGACGAGGTACCAGGCGCCGTAGCCGGTCTTCAAGAAGCCCCACGCGTGGCTGTCCACCACGCTCTGCAGCTTCAGGAAGAAGTAGGCGAACATCGTGAGCGAGAGGGCGCGGCCGAGGCCGACCGTCAGCTTGTCCAGGTCGAAGTGCGCGCCCTTCAGCTGGCTCGCGAAGGCCTTGTGCGAGAGCGAGCTCTCGACGATGACCATCGAGAGGCCGGCGATGATGGCGCTCACGAAGAAGTGGATGAAGATGTACTGCGTGTACCAGAGCGGGTGGAGCTTCGTCGGGGCGATGAGGAAGAGCGAGCCGAGCGCCGACTGGTGCATCGTGGAGAAGATGACCGACAGCACCGTGAGGGCGACGAGGGCCTTCTTCATGATCCCGTGGAGCTTCTTCCAGCCGAGCCACTCGAAGAGCGGCACGGTGAACTCCAGGGCGAGGACCGACGAGTAGCACATGACGCACCACGCGACCTCGTACAGCACCGAGGCCGCGCCGTTGCTCACGAGCGCCATCACGATGTTCCAGGGCCGGCCGAGGTCGGCCAGCAGCCCGACGATGGCCATCAAGTAGCCGAGGAAGGCCGTCAGGATCGCCGGCCGCTCGATCGGGTGGTAGTCCTTCATGTTGAAGATCTGGACCGTCGCGCCGATGGTGAAGCCGCCGGCGGCCAGCACGATGCCGGTCATCATGTCGAAGCCGATCCAGATGCCCCATGGCGCGGTCTGCGACAGGTTGGTGACGGCGCCGAGGCCGACGGCGAATCGATAGACGAAGACCGGCAGCCCCACCGCCAGGATGGCGGCGATCAACAGGTTGCCGGGCGTGATGAGGGACTTCAGGTACTCGGACCCGTTCATCCCGAGCAGGATCTTCTGGCGGATGAAGCCAGGGGCGGTGGCGACCGCAGCGTGCGCGCTAGCCATGGTGGTCCTCCTTCTCGGCCTTGCCGTGGCCGGCGTCGTGGGTGGCCTCGTCCTTCTTGTGGGTCATCGCGTAGATGCCCATCAGCAGCGGCGGCCAAAGGGTCATGATGAACGGCGGGGCTCCGAGGGCGCCGGAGACGAGGTCGGGGTAGGGCTTGGTCCCGACGTCCGTCGGCAGCGCCAGCTTCTCGAACGGGACGTCCGAGATGTAGAGCCAGCTCGTGCCGCCCGCCTCGAGCTCGCCGTAGACGTGGTGAACGTACCGGTCGGGGTTCTGGTAGATGCGGGCCTTCGCGACCTCGATCAGCTCGCTGCGCTTCCCGAAGAGGAGCGCACCTGACGGGCAGACCTCGGCGCACGCCGGGCCCTTCCCCTCCGCCTGGCGCTTCGCGCAGAAGGAGCACTTCCTGACGCGCGGCGCGTTGCTCTCGTACTCGTACTTCGGGACGTCGAACGGGCAGGCGATCATGCAGTACCTGCAGCCCATGCAGCGGGACGCGTCGTAGGTGACGGGGCCCGTGGGCAGCTTGACCATCGCCTGGACCGGGCAGGCCGACGCGCACGCTGGCGCCACGCAGTGCATGCACTGGCGCTTCGCGTACCGCTCGACTCCAGGCGACTTCTCGAAGCGGTTGACGACGGTGAAGCTCTGCGTGGTCGTGTCGCGCTTCTCGTCGAGGACCGCGTCGCCCTCGGCCGGCGCCGGAAGCTCGTTGGCCTCCGCGCAGGCCGCCTCACAGCCCCGGCAACCGACGCAGAGGGTCGTGTCGACGAGGACGCCTGGTCCGTCCAGACTCGCCTCGGCTGCGCGAGCCTCCGTGGTCAGGAGGCTCGCTCCGGCCGTGGCGCCGGCGATTTTGAAGAACCCTCTGCGGGTTACCTTCATGGCTGGCTCCGTTTGGATCGACCGTCGAGCTAACGGGCGGCGACCAGGTTGAGGGTTCCGATGACAACCACGCCAACGAGCGCAATCGCGAATGCGAACATCATGGCTGAGCTCCCTTCACGGTTGAGGTTTCGCTTCCCTCGACTTCGGTCTTCTTGCCGCTTCGGGCGAGCGCCTCCCTGTAGAGCGGACAGTCGCAAAAACCTTCCGCGCCGCAGGTGCTGGCCGTGGTGACCCGATCGACCGGGACGAGCTTCTTCACCGGGTAGGCTCGACAGAAGACCATCGTGACTTCCTTGAGGTAGGGGCAGGTCATTGTCGCGTCTCCCGTTGTGGTGAATCGCAAGCCAGAGGCCAGCTCTGGCCTGCAGAGCAGCACGGGCGCGACATGAGCAGTTCGCTCAGTGAAACCGGGGCATTGAGCTGGCCGCGCGCCGGCGCGCGCGGGATCGCGCGACAGGCCGGCATTCGGCGACCGATGAAGAAGACAACGGCCCGGATGCGACAAGGCCGCGCCCACACTGAGTGGAAACGCGGCCTTGGAGGGTGTTTAGAGCGTTACGTGGAGGATCTCTACGGTGCAGAGGAACTCATCACCGTGAGGAGTCCTCCTCTGGCTTCGCGGGCTCATCCTCGCCATCCCTACGGATCCCGTAGCGCTTCATCTTGTTGTAGAGCGTGACGCGATCGATCCCGAGGATGCGCGCGGACTGGCTCACGTTTCCGCCGGTGTGTGCGAGCACCGCCGCGACGTGACGCCGCTCCATGTCTTCGAGGGACGCGAGAGGCCCCGTCCTGGGCGCGGCCTCACCCTTCGCATCGCTCCCCGCCAACCCCAGGTCGTGAAGTTGCAGCACCGGCCCCTGCGCGACCACCGCACCCCGTTCGAGCACGTTCCGGAGCTCCCTGACGTTCCCCGGCCAGTCGTGCGCCATGATGGCCGCCATGGACTCCGACGAGACCCCGTCGAGCCGCTTCTTCATCTCCACGGCCAGCCGCTCCAGGATCGAGTCCACGAGGAGCGGCAGGTCCTCCCGGCGCTGACGCACGGGGGGGAGCGTGATCGGGATGACGTTGAGCCGGTAGAAGAGGTCCTCGCGGAACTTCCCGTCCGCGACCGCCTTCCGGAGGTCGCGGTTGGTCGCCGCGATGATCCGGACGTCCACCTCGATGTTCTCGTTCCCGCCGATGCGGTGGAGCTTGCGCTCCTCCAGGACCCGGAGGAGGTCGACCTGGAGCTTCCCGCCGATGTCGCCGATCTCGTCCAGGAAGAGCGTGCCGCCGTGGGCCGCCTCGAACTTCCCCTTCCGGCGGGCGATGGCCCCCGTGAAGGAGCCCTTCTCGTGGCCGAAGAGCTCGGACTCGAGGAGGCTCTCGGTGAGCGCCGCGCAGGAGACCGCGACGAAGGGCCCCTCGGCGCGCGGGCTCTCGGCGTGGATGCTGCGGGCGAGGACCTCCTTGCCGGAGCCGCTCTCCCCGAGCACCAGGATGGTCGAGTTGGAGCGGGCCGCCGTCTTCGCGAGCTCGAAGACCGACTGCATCGCGGGGCTCTTCGAGACGAGGTCCCGGAAGCGGTACTCGCGCTTGAGCGCCTGGCGCAGGACCGCGTTCTCACGCAGCAGGGCCTGCTGCGAGACGATCTTCTGCATCATCAGGGTGAGCTCCTCCGGGTCGAAGGGCTTCACCAGGTAGTCGTAGGCCCCCTTCTTCATGGCGGCCACCGCGGTGTCCACCGTGGCGTAGGCGGTCATGATGACGAAGGCGACGTCGGGCTGGATCTTCTTGGCCTCGTCGAGGACCTGGAGCCCGTCCATCCCGGGCATCTTGAGATCCGCGACGACGATGGACCAGCGCTCCGCCTTGAGCTTCTCCACGGCGCCCGGGCCGTCGGGTGCCAGCGCGACGGTGTACCCGTCCTTCTCCAGCCAGCCGCCCAGCGACTCGCGGACGATCTCCTCGTCGTCCACCACCAGGATCCTCGTCCTATCGTTGGTCGACATCGCTAGCTCCCTCCTCGCGCGTCCCAGAGATGGGCGCGGCACTCGTCACAGAGCTCCGCCCGCTTCGAATCGACGTCGCGGACGCCGCCGCTCCGCCCCATGACGCAGACTGGCGTCGCGCAGTGCATCAGCCCGAAGACGTGGCCGAGCTCGTGGATCGCCTCCTTCACGAGCCGGTCCTCCAGGAGCCGAGGCCCGGCCAGCTCCACGTCCTCAGCGAGCCTCGCGGTCGAGACCACCGCCACCCGCCCGCCAAGCTGGGCCTCGCCGAAGACGTAGGTCAGGATCGGGATGAACAGGTCGCGATCCGTGATCCCGAGCAGCCGGCCTCCGCCGGGCCCCGCCTCCAGCAGCCACTTCAGGACCTTGCCGGAGGCCCACTGGTTCCGGCGCGCGTCGTAGGCGTCGACCGGGCGCTCCCGTCCGTCCCAGAGCGCGACCGGGATGTCGAAGAGCCCCTCGAGGGCCTGGCGCAGGTGGTCCATCAAGGCGGGGTCCACCTCCCTCTCACCGATCCACCAGAGGAAGATCGGCTCCTCGCCGTCCATATGAAGTCACCCGACTCGCCGCTCATCGCCGACGTGCACGGGGAGCCGCATGGCCACCCGGGTACCCTTCCCCGGCTCGCTCTGGAGATCGATGTGACCTCCGTGGCGCTCGACGATGCCGTAGACGACCGAGAGGCCGAGGCCGGTCCCCTTCTCCTTGGTGGTGAAGAACGGATCGAAGACGTGGGCCATCACGCCGGCGGGGATCCCCGGCCCGGTGTCGGTGATGGCGATCTCCACCTCGCGCCCGCCCGCGACGACCGAGGTGTCGACCGTGAGCTTGCCGCCGAGCGCCATCGCCTCGCAGGCGTTCATGATGACGTTGACGATCGCCTGCCGGAGCTGGCCGAAGTCGCCGTCCACCCTGGGGAGCGGCTGCGTGTTCCGCTCCACGCGGACGTTCTGGATCCCGAGCTGGTTGGAGAGCAGCTGCAGCGCCTCCTCGACGACCCCCGCCGGATCGATCTCCGCGACCGCGAGCGGGCGCTCGCGCGCGAAGTCGAGCAGGTTGCGGACGATCGCGGTGCAGCGCTCCGCCTCGCGCTCCACCATGTGGAGGTTCTTGACGAGCGTCCTGCGCGTGGCGTCGTCGGGCGTGCCGGCGTCGAGCGTGCGCACGAGCAGCTTCGCGAAGGTGAGGATGCCGGCGAGCGGGTTGTTGATCTCGTGGGCGATGGAGGCCGAGAGCTTCCCGAGGGAGGAGAGCTTCTCGCTCCGGACGAGCTGCTCCTGCGCCGTCCGCAGCGCGGAGGTCCGGTCCTCGACCTTCCGCTCGAGGCCGCTCATCAGCGCCTTCAGCTCGTCCTGCGTCGAGCGGAGCGAGCGCGTCATGTCGTTGAAGGAGGTCGCGAGCAGCCCCAGCTCGCCCGACCAGGTGACCGGGATCTCGATGTCGAGCTGGTCGCGCGCGACGCGCCGGGTCGCCTGGACGAGCGACGCGACCGGCGCCACGACGTGGGCTCGCGCGAAGGACCAGAAGCCGGCCCCGAGCAGCGCCGCGATGACCGCCGCGACGACGAGCGAGCTCCACCGGAACGCGAACGCCGCCTCGTCCGCGCGCTCCATGGAGATCTCGACGTCGAGCACCCCCAGCACCTTCCGGCTGCCGGGGTGAGCGTGGCAGGAGGCGGAGGAGCAGGCGTCCTCGTTGTAGAGCGGGGCGACGATCCCCAGGATCCGGTGGTTCGGCCCCTCGAACGTGCGGGTCCGCTCCTTGAGGGACGGGTGCGAGAGCGGCTTCCCCTCGGCGTGGCAGAGCGAGCAGGCCTCGGCGTTCCGGTCCACCATCTGGCCGATCTCGCCGCGATCGGTCGAGAAGGTGACCCGGCCGTTCGCGTCCATCATGCGGACCTTCTCGATCCCGTTCTGGCGCGCGACGTCCTCCATGATGACGTAGGCGTCGGCGCGCCGGTCCTGCAGCATGGCGCGGTGGATCGCGCTCCGCAGCGTTGAAGAGAGCAGGCCGGACTCCTCGCCCACCTGGGCCTGGAGCCGGCCCTGGATCCGGTACTCGGCGATGGCGAAGCTGACGACCGTCGCGAGGCTGGCGACGACGATCCCGCCCAGCATCCGGACGGAGAGCCGCTGGTGCCAGGGGATGACGAAGCCGACGTCGGCGAGCGATCCGGGCCGGATGTCGCGCGCGAGACGATCCATCGGACCGCCCGGTTCCGGGGCGTGCGCACCGCCGGCGCGGCCGTCACCGCCCGCAGGGGACGACGCCGAATCCTGCGCTGAGTGCGCCTTCCCGGCCACCTTGCCCCCGCTGGCGAATGCGTGTCACCCGACGTGCACCTGCATCGTCGTCCGCCCTGCTCCGTTGAACATTGCTACTCGTCAACCCATTGTTCAATTTCTCGTCGGTGTTGCGCTACCATTCGCCGCACCCGCCTGACGCGCCTCACGCCGTGAGGAGATCCCGTGCGCCCGTGCGCACCCGAAGGATTGACGGTCCACCGGATCCTGCTAGAGATCGCCCGGTGACAGACCCTCGCGCCGTCCTCCTCGTCCAGTGCGCCGACCGGCCCGGCCTCATCGCGGCCATCTCGTCCTTCCTCTTCCGGCACGGCGCCAACATCATCGACTTCGATCAGCACACCTCGAGCGAGAACGGCGGCGTCTACTTCACGCGGCTGGAGTTCCAGACCGGCAAGGTGGACCTGCCGGTCGACGACCTCCAGAAGGCCTTCGAGCTGGACGTCGCGCGGCCGTTCGCCATGGACTGGCGGATGACCGACTCCACACGGCCGAAGCGGGTGGCCGTGCTGGTCTCGAAGCACGACCACGCCATGCTCGAGCTGCTCTGGACGTGGAAGCGGGGCGACCTCCGCGCGGACATCACCACCGTCATCTCCAACCACCCCGACCTCGGCGACGAGGTCGGCGGGTTCGGCGTCCCGTTCCTGCACGTCCCGAACTCGAAGGAGACCCGGGCGGCGGCGGAGGCGCGGATCCAGGCGGAGCTGGAGGGCAAGATCGACCTGATCGTGCTCGCGCGCTACATGCAGATCGTCTCGGGCGACTTCGTGCGCCGGTGGCCGAACCGGATCATCAACATCCACCACTCCTTCCTGCCCGCCTTCGCCGGCGCGGATCCGTACCGGCAGGCCTACGACCGCGGCGTGAAGATCGTGGGGGCGACCGCCCACTACGTCACGGAGGCGCTCGACGCCGGCCCGATCATCGACCAGGACGTCGGCCGCGTGACCCACCGCGACGAGGTGGACGACCTGAAGCACATCGGGCGCGACCTCGAGCGGCGCGTGCTCGTCCGCGCCGTGCGCTGGCACTGCGAGGACCGCGTCATCGTCCACGGGAACAAGACCGTGGTGTTCGCCTGACGCAGAACCGGGGGCCCGCGCTGCGGCCCCCGGCCTCCTCCCGCGGCTCGACGACGAACCAAGATCAGCGGTCGTCGTCCACGCACGGCGACGCAGCAGCGGTCCCGAAGCACGCGTCGATCTGTGCCTTCGCCCCGTCGCGGAGGGCAGAGCTATCGGCTCCGCGCGCGGCTAGATCCGTCAGCAGGGCATCGCACCCATTGCCTCCGAAGCAGGCGCCGCACCAGGTCTCCGGGTGGTTCTTGTAGAACCCGGGGCTGCAGTCCGCCGTCGGCGGCGGCGCACACACCGGCGCGTCCACCGGGAGCGTGCCGAGGTTGATCACCCAGCCACCAGCCTCGCCGCAGGTCGCCGTCCCCGCCGAGACCCACACGCCGCCCAGGTAGATGGCCACGTCGTAGGTGCCGGCGTACGGAACGTGGAAGGGGACGAGGTTGCCGCTGCCGTCCGTCGTCCCCGTGTAGGTCTCGCTCCCGATCGTCAGGCTGACCGTCGTGTCAGCCACTCCGGTGGCCGTGCCGGTGCAAACCAAGGCACCGGTTACGTCGCACGCCAGCGCCTCGGACGCCGAGAGCGCCGCACAAGCCAGCAAAGCCGCCATCGCCCCGCGAATCGGCTTCCTCATAATGAGTCCCCTCCCCTTTCGAAGCGGGCGCGCGACGGCGGCCCACGTGGGCTAGGGTAGGGACGTGTGGGACGGAAGCACAGCCCCCAGGTGATGCCTTGCGTTCGGGGGCCCCTCAATTCGGGACCCCGACCGGTCGGGACCGGATCAGTCCTTCTTCGCCTTGACGATCGCCTCCCCTTCAGGGATGTCGCGACGCGACCCGAAGATCGAGATGCCGATCGCCCCGCCCAGGAGCAGGAGCACCACGCCGAGCGAGGCGAGCGCGGGGACGTGGATCCAGCTCGACGCGAGCATCTTCCCGCCGATGAAGACGAGGACCGCCGCGAGGCCGTACTCGAGGTAGGCGAAGCGGTCCATCATCCGCGCCACCGCGAAGAAGAGCGAGCGGAGGCCGAGGATGGCGAAGATGTTCGACGTGAAGACGATGAACGGGTCGAGCGTGACGCCGAAGATCGCCGGGATCGAGTCGAGCGCGAAGACGACGTCGGAGAGCTCGATCATCGCGAGCGCGAGGAAGAGCGGCGTCGCCACCCAGCGCGCCCCCTCCCGCACGAAGAACGCGTGGCCGTGGTAGCTGCTCGTCGAGGGCACGATCCGCCTGAGCGTGCGGAAGGCCCAGCTCTTCTCCGGGTGCGGCTCCTCGTCCTTCTCCCTCTTCAGCGCGAGCCGCACGCCGGTCACCAGGAGGAACGCGCCGAAGACGTAGATGAGCCAGTCGAAGCGGGCGATGAGGGCCGCGCCGCCGAGGATCATCCCGGCGCGCAGCACGATCGCCGTGAGGATGCCCCAGAACAGGACCCGGTGCTGGAAGATGACCGGCACCGCGAACGCGTTGAAGAGCAGGATGAAGACGAAGAGGTTGTCTACCGACAGCGACTCCTCGATCAGGTAGCCGGTGATGAACTCGAGCGCCTTGCCGGAGCCGTACCTCCACCAGATCCAGCCGTCGAAGAGGAGCGCGAGCCCGATCCAGGCGAACGTCCAGCGGATGGCCGCGCGGGTCGAGATGACCTCGTCCTTCCGGTGGACGACGACGAGATCGATCGTCAGCAGGACGAGGATGACCAGGATGAACCCCGCCCAGAGGAGCGGGGAGGCGTTGATGGAAGTCATCTTGCGAGCCTCATGCGACGACCTTCTAGAGCGATCGCGCACCGAAGGACACGATAATCTGTTGCCTTCCGCGCCGCCCATGGCGTGATCGCCACCCCGATGAACCGCCCCCACGCCCGCGTCCTTCCCGTCGTCCCGTTCACGGCGCTCCTCCTTGCCGTGACGGCGGCCTTCGCCTGCGGGCGGGGCGGCGACGCCGGCGCGAAGGGCGCGCGGCCGGTCTCGGTGAGGATGGCCGCCGCCGTGGAGAAGAGCGCCCCGGTGGAGGTCCACGCCGTCGGCCGGATCGTCTCGAGCGGCTCCGTCGCGCTCCGTCCCCAGGTCTCGGGGCTCCTCGTGGCGGCCCGCTTCACCGAGGGGCAGCGCGTCGCGCAGGGGCAGGTGCTGCTGGAGATCGACCCGCGCCCCTACGCCGCCGCGCTCGCCGAGGCGCGCGC
>JBAVTL010000003.1:0-4308 GCA_049696175.1 Anaeromyxobacteraceae bacterium | reverse complement strand
CTGCGGGGTTGGGCGGCCGCGCGGCGGGCCTGGGCGTGGGCTTCGAGCCACACGCCGCGGCGACCCCGATCACTGCGATGGACGCGATGAGTTGGCGGCGCATGGCGTCAGTTCTTCTTTCCCGGCGCAGCGGCCCCGGCCGGCTTGACGAACATGAAGGTGGTCACGAGGAACTTGCCGTTGACGACCACCTTGCCGCTCACGTCCTTGGCGTTGTCGAGCTGGATGTCCGAGACGTTCACGATGCGGCGGAGCCTGCCGAGCGAGTCGAAGAAGGTCGCGATCTCGTGGAAGTTGCCGGTGACCGTCATCGGGATCGGGATGCGCGCGTAGAACTGCTCGGGCTTCACGGCCGCAGGCTCGATCGTGTTGATCTCCAGCCCGGACTTGATGGCGCGATCCTGGAAGAGCTGGAGCAGCTCGTCGACGTTCTTCTCCTCCGGGAGCTCGGCCAGCGCCTCCGTCAGCCGCTGCTCGAGCAGCTCCTTCTCCCGCCGGAACTGGTTCAGGTTGTTGGCGATCGCCTGCTTCTCGATGAAGTCCTTCTGGAGCCGGTCCCGCTCGGCGAGCGTCCGCGTGATCAGGACCTCGGTGTCGGAGATGGAGGGGCCGAAGTCGAAGCCGAGGACGAAGTAGTTGAGCACCGTGAGGAGGACCAGGAAGCCCGCGACGGCGCCGGCCTTCTGTCCGAGGGACGCCTTGTTGAGCTGATCGAGGAGCTTGTCCATGGGCTACCTCTTCACCGGAGCGGGCGGTGGCGCGGACGGGGCCGCGCCGCCGGGGGCCGGGGGAGGAGCCGCTGGGGCGCCGCCCGCGTAGGACACGGCCGCCGTGATCGTGAAGTCCACCAGCCGGATGTTCGTCGCGCCCTGCTTGCCCGCCACGGCGCTCGTCTTCTTGAGCTCCACCGCGCCGAAGTGCTTCGAGGACTTGAGCGCGGCCATGAAGGCCGAGACGTCGTCGATGGTCGCGGCCGTCCCGTCGAAGGCGATGCTGGTCCCGCCCTTCTCGTCCATCTTCTTCAGCCAGAGCCGCTTCGGGATGACCGTCGCGAGCTCGTCGAGCATCCGGACCGGCCCCGAGCGGCCCGCCTTGAGCTTGTCGAGGACGTCGAGCTTCTTCCTCAGCTCGTCCTGCTGCGCGCGGATGTTCTTGACCTCGCCGATGATCCGCTCGAGCTGGGCGATCTCCGCCTTCTTCCGCGTGACGGCGTCCTTCGCCTCCTTGAGGACGCCCGCGCGCTGGGCGGCCCAGCCGTAGTTGAAGACGAGGCCGGCCACCAGGACGACGGCGAGGAGGACGAGCTGCTGCTTGCCCGCCTCCTTCTTCCTGGAGGTCTTTACCGGGAGCAGGTTGATCCGGACCATGGCTACTTGTCCCCCGGCCTGCGAAGGGCGAGCCCTACCGCGACCGCCGCCGACGGCGCGGCGGCCATGATCGCCGCGGCGTCGAACTTGCCCGGATCGATCTCGATGTTCTTGAACGGGTTCAGGATCTCGACGGGGACGCCCGCGCGCCCCTCGATCGCCCTGAAGATGGCCGGGATCCGCGCGGTCCCGCCGGAGAGGAAGACGCGGGAGACCCGGCTGTCGGCGGCGGTGCTGCCGAAGAAGTCGAGCGACCGCTGGATCTCGCCGGCGAGCTGGTCGGCGACGCCCTCGATGACCCGCTCGACCTCCTGCGGCACGACCGCGTCGGTCTCGCCCTGCCCGCCCACCTTGAGCGCCTCGGCCTCGTCGTAGGAGATGTTGAGCTGCTTCTGGATCTCCTCGGTGAAGGCGTTGCCGCCCATCGTGATGTCGCGCGTGAAGGCGGTGGTCCCGCGCGCGATGATGTTGATGTTGGTGACGGCCGCGCCGACGTTGACGAGGACGATCGACTCCTCCGGCGGCGCCTCGTAGTTGGCCTCGAACGCGTTCTGCACCGCGAAGGCGTCCACGTCCACCACCGTGGCGGTGAGCCCCGCCTCGGCGCAGACCGACGTGTAGTCGTTGATCATGTCCTTCTTGGCCGCGACCAGGAGCACGTCCATCTGCCCGGCGGCGTCCGCCTCGGGCGTGAGGATCTGCGTGTCGATGTTCACGTCCTTCACGTCGAAGGGGATGTACTGCTCCGCCTCCCACTGGATCGACTCGTCGAGCTCCTCCTGCGTGACCTTCGGGAGCTGGATCTTCTTGATGATGACCGAGTGGCCGCGGACCCCGATCGCGACCTCCCTGGCCTTCACCTTGAACTGGGCCACCAGGTCCTGGATCGCCTGGACGATGGCGGCGGAGTTCATCAGCGCCCCGTCCACGATCGCCTCGGGCGGGAGCGGCGCCGAGCCGAAGGCGAGCAGGGCGAAGCCGCCCTTCTTCTCCTTGAGCTGGACCAGCTTCACGCTCGAGGAGCCGATGTCCAGGCCGACGGCGAGCTTGCTCTTCGCCATGCCCTACCCCCTCCGCCTTCCGCCGAAGACCTTCGCCCGGTCCGTCGGCGTGAGGCCCAGCGCGAAGATGATCTTGCGCTTGGTGTCGACGCGGCACTCCAGCCCCGCCTCGATCCGCGAGATCGTGAGCGGCGAGACGCCGGCCTTCCGCGCGAGCTCTGCCTTGGTGAGGAGCTGGTCCTCGCGCAGGCGCTGGACGTTGTTGCTGTGCCGGCGCTCCTGCACGGAGACGGGCGCCCGGCTTGGGGGTCGAGGGGACATGGTCGATCGCCACGCTAAGCCATCGATCCACACCCGATCAAGAAACCGGCCGTCCACCGATATCGTCCGTTAGTCGAGGAAGGGCCGAAGTGATGCGCCTCTGACGCCTAGTTATGCGTCACCGACCCCGTATTCCTTGATCTTGTAGAGGAGCGCCCGGTAGGAGAGCTCGAGCAGCTCCGCCGCGCGCGTGCGGTTTCCGCCGGTCCGCGCGAGCGCCGCGCGGATCAGCCGCTCCTCCAGCTCCCGCGTCGCGCGCTTGACCGACAGCGCCGCGTCCGGCCCCGGCACAGGGGGTGGCCGCGCGCCTCCCGCCCTGACGGCGTCGGGGAGGTCCTCCTCGCGGATCAGCGGGCCGTCCGCCAGCACCACCGCACGCTCCAGCGCGTGGCGGAGCTCGCGGACGTTCCCCGGCCAGCGGTACGCGCGGAGCGCGTCACGGGCGGCGTCGGAGAGCTCGAGCCGCGCGAGGTCGGGGCGGAGCCCGGCGAACCCGGCGAGGAAGTGCTGCGCCAGCGCCTCGACGTCCTCAGGCCGCTCGCGCAGCGGTGGGAGCCGGAGGCCGACCACGTCCAGCCGGTAATAGAGGTCCTCGCGGAACTGGCCGGCCGCCACGGCCCTGGCGAGGTCGCGGGCGGAGGCGGCGACCACGCGGACGTCCACCTTCACCGCGCGGGTGTCGCCGACCGGGCGGACCTCCTCCTCCTGCAGGAACCGGAGCAGCTTCACCTGCATCGCCAGGGGCAGCTCGCCGATCTCGTCGAGGAAGAGCGTCCCCCCGTCGGCCTCGGTCGCCAGCCCCTTCTTGGCCCGGACGGCGTCGGTGAAGGCGCCTCTCGCGTGGCCGAAGAGCTCCGACTCGATCAGCTCCCCCGGGATGGCGCCGCAGTTGACGGCCACGAAGGGAAGGGCGGCGCGGGGCGAGAGGTCGTGGAGCGCGCGGGCGACGAGCTCCTTGCCGGTCCCCGACTCCCCGGTGAGGAGCACCGTGGTCCGCTGCGGCGCGAGCTTGCGGACCTGGCGCAGCACCCCCTGCATCGCCTCGCTCTGGCCGACCAGCTGCTCGGGGCCGTAGCCACCCGCCAGCTCGCGGCGGAGCCTGCGGTTCTCCCGCGAGAGCCGCTCGCGCTCCTCGGCCTTGCGCAGGACGAGCACCACCTCGTCCGGGCGGAACGGCTTCGAGAGGTAGTCGTAGGCCCCCGCCTTCATCGCCTCCACCGCCGCCTCATGCGAGCCATACGCGCTCATCACGATCACCATGAGGTCGGGGTGCGCGCGCTGGATCCCGGCGAGCAGCGCGAGCCCCCCCATCCCCGGCATCCGGACGTCGGTGAGGACGAGGTCGTACTCGTGGACGTCGAGCTCGCGCAGCGCGTCCTCGCCCCTCGCGACGGCGCGCACCTCGTAGCCGCGCTCGGTCAGGATGACCGAGAGCAGGTGGCGCATGGACGACTCGTCGTCGACGATGAGGACGGAGCGGAGGGCCACGGCCGCGACGTTAGCACGGTATAATGCCTCCTCCGCTCAACGCAGACACCGCACCGTGGAGTCCGACAACGAGCCCCAAAGCCCCCGACGACGCGCAGCGCCCCGCCGCGACCCGGCTCGCCGGCGTCAGC
>JBAVTL010000002.1:0-3080 GCA_049696175.1 Anaeromyxobacteraceae bacterium | reverse complement strand
CGGCGAGCCCGGCCGCGGGCACGAGGCCGACGAGCACCACCCCGGCGGCGTGGAGCGCCATCGGGATCCACATCGGCGCGCCGACCTCCCCTTCGCAGTGGACGGTCGGATCGCGCGGCGTCCCGAGGAAGGCGAGGCCGAAGGCGCGGGTCATCGAGAGGGCGGAGACGCCGCCGACGAAGGCGAGGAGCGCGGCGACGGCCACGAGGAGGGCGCGTTCGATCCCGCCCGGCACGGCGGCGCTGAGGAGCCCCGCGTAGATGAGGAACTCGCTCACGAAGCCGTTGAAGGGCGGGAGCGCCGAGATCGCCAGGCCGCCGAGCAGGAAGAAGGCGCCCGACCACGGCATCCGGCGGAGGAGCCCGCCCAGCCGCTCGAGATCGACCGTGTGGGTCGACCGGTAGACGGCGCCGGCCGCGTAGAAGAGCAGGCACTTGAAGAGCGCGTGGTTCAGGAGGTGCAGGATCCCGCCGGTGAACCCGAGCGCGACCAGCGCCGGCTGGTTCCACGCGAGCCCGAGGTAGCCGACGCCGAAGCCGATCCCCGCGATCCCGACGTTCTCGGTGGACGAGTAGCCGAGCAGCCGCTTCAGGTCGCGCTGGTCGCTCGTGTAGAGGACGCCGACGAAGGCGGAGAGCGCGGAGAAGGCGATGAGGTACCAGCCCATCCACGGCTCCGGGGTGCCGAGGAGCAGCGTGATCCGGAGGAGCCCGAAGAGCCCCGCCTTGTGGATCACGCCGGACATCAGCGCGGAGACGTGGGCGGGGGCCGCCGCGTGGGCGCGCGGGAGCCAGGTGTGGAACGGGAAGAAGGCGGACTTCAGGCCGAAGGAGGTGACGAGGAGCACGTACGTCACGTTCCGCAGCGTGCTCGGCCGGCGCAGGAAGGGCTCGAAGGACTGGAAGTCCATCGAGCCCACCTGGCTGTGGATCACCATGAACGCGGCGAGCAGCAGGAAGAGGCCGACGTGGGTGGAGACGAGGTAGTTGAAGCCCGCGAACCGGATCTTCTGGTTCCGGTACTCCCAGACCACGAGGAGCCAGGCCGAGACCGCCGCGATCTCCCAGCCGAGCAGGAAGGCGAAGGCGCTCTCCACCGTGTAGACCATCACGAAGGAGAGGGAGATGACGTTGAGCAGCGCGAACTGGACGCCGGCGTTCCGCGTCGCGAACTGCGGACGGAGGTAGCCGAGCGCGTAGATCGTCCCGAGCAGCGTCATCGGGAGCGACCAGGCGAGGAAGAAGGCGCCGAGCGCGTCGAGGTGGAGCGCGATGCTCTGGACCGGGTAGGACCACCGGACGGCGAGCCGCAGGTCGCCGCCGTGGCGCAGGAAGGGCACCACCGCCGCGAGGACGAGGACGGTCGCGAGCGACTGCGACGCGATGCTCGCCCACGCGCGCTGGAGGTTGTCACGGAGCGTGAGCGCCAGCGTGGCGCCCACCATGAGCGCGATCGCGCCCGCCATCAACAGCACCACGCCTGCCTCCCGTCGCGCCGTCGCGCGTCCGCCCGTCCGCCTGACATCACAACACGCCCCCTCACGGGCCCTTCAGCCCGAGGACGACCTCGACCGACCGGCCGAGCGCCTCCGGGAGGAGCGGGCGCCGGAGCACCCCGACGCCCTGTCGCTCCCACCCAACCGGCTCCTCCGCCTGCCGGTTGCGGATCACCAGCGTCGGGAGCGCCGGCCGCACCTTCTCCCTGGACGCGAGCAGCGCGGTCACCGACGCCGCCGGCAGCTCGGGCGCCGCGATCAGCAGCGCGACCGGCCGCTCCCGCAGCGCCTGGACCGCCTCCTCGACCGTGCCCGCGTAGACGACCTTGAAGTCGTCGCGCGCCTCTAGCCCGGCGAAGAGCTCTCCCCGTTCCGTCGCCGAGGGGGCGACGACCAGGAGGGGACGAGCGCGGGTGGGCTGTGAACGGGTCGGCACGGGCTACCGGGCTCGCCGCTAAGCAGGAAGCGGGCCAGAGGACCTCGGTCGCCGAAGCGGCCGACTTTCGGCGCGTCGGGCCGGCGGAGACTGGCATCCTTGGATGCCGTTTCGGCACTACAGCCGAGGCTATGCCGTTTCGGCACGCGCCCCGGCCGCCGGCTGGAGCGGGTGCTGCTTCAGCTTGGTGTAGAGCGTCCGCAGCCCGATGCCGAGGACCCGGGCCGCCTCCCGCTTGCTGCGATGACGCCGCAGCGTCGCCGCGATCAACTGGCGCTCCGCCTGCGCCAGGGAGGAGCCGACCGGGATCACGACCACCGCCACATCGGCGCCGGCCGGCCCCTCCCAGCCCCGCGCGCCAGCCCCCCGCTCCTGCCGCCGCGCGAGGTCCGCGAAGCCGTCCGCGCCGATCGTCTGGCCCGCCGCGAGGATGGCGGCGCTCTCCACGGCGTTCTTCAGCTCACGCACGTTGCCCGGCCAGTCGTGCGCCATCAGGAGCGGCAGCGCCTGCGGCGAGATTCCCTGGATCTTGCCGTCGTGGCGCCGGTCGAAGTCCGCGATGAAGGTCTCGATGAGCGCCGGGATGTCCTCCTTGCGCTCGCGCAGCGGCGGGATGGTGAGGGTCACCACCTTGAGCCGGTAGTAGAGGTCCTCGCGGAACTTCCCCTGCCGGATCGCCTCCTCGATGTTCCGGTTGGTCGCCGCGACCACCGAGAGGTCGACCTGGACCTTCCCCGTCCCGCCCACGCGCCGGAACTCGTTGCGCTCCAGGACGCGCAGCAGCTTGGCCTGGGTCGACGGATCCATCTCGCCGATCTCGTCGAGGAAGAGCGTGCCGCCGTCCGCCAGCTCGAAGAGCCCCTTCTTCCGCTCGTCCGCGCCGGTGAACGCCCCCCTCTCGTGGCCGAACAGCTCGTTCTCGAGCAGCTCCCGCCCCAGCGTCGCGCAGTTGATCGGGACGAAGAGCTGCCCGCGCCGGGGGCCGCGCGAGTGGAGCGCCCGCGCGATCAGCTCCTTCCCGGTCCCGCTCTCCCCCAGGACGAGGACGCTCGTCTTGTAGCGCGAGATCTTGTCGATCGTGGCCAGGACCCGCCGGATCGCCGGCGACGAGCCGACAAGCCCCCCGAACGGCTGCGCGATCGCTGGCGG
>JBAVTL010000001.1:0-2969 GCA_049696175.1 Anaeromyxobacteraceae bacterium | reverse complement strand
CCCCAGGGCTTCCGTCGCGAGCTCCTCCTGCGCGCGTACGAGGCCGCCGGCGCGGGCGCCTCGGCGGCGACGGACGAGAGCGGCCTCGTGGAGCGGCTCGGCGCGCCGGTGACGCTGGTCCCCGGGGGGGCCGGCAACTTCAAGATCACGAGCCCAGAGGACGTGGAGCGGGCGCGCGCCCTCACCGAGGTGCCGTTCGCCACCGGGGTCGGCTACGACACGCACCGCTTCGCCCCGGGGAGGCGGCTCGTCCTCGGTGGGGTGGAGCACGAGGGAGACGGGCTCCTCGGTCACTCGGACGCCGACGTCTGCGCCCACGCCATCGGCGACGCGATCCTGGGCGCCGCCGGGCTTGGCGATCTCGGGCGCCACTTCCCGGACACCGACGCGCGCTGGAAGGGGGTCAGCTCGCTGCTGATCCTCCGCGAGATCACCGCCCGCGCGGCGGAGCGGGGCTGGAGGCTCGGCAACGCAGACGTCACGCTAGCCGCGAAGCGGCCGAAGATCGCGCCGCGGTCGGAGGAGATGCGGGCCAGGCTCTCCGAGGCGCTCGGCGTCGCGGCGTCGCAGGTCAACGTGAAGGCGACCACCGGCGAGGGGATGGGCTTCGTCGGGCGCGGCGAGGGGATCGCCGCGCACGCGGTGGTGCTGCTGGTGAGGAGGATGGGATGAGCGGTCCTGACGACTCGATCGGTTCGACCCCCGGAGCGCCTGAGCCTCCCGCGCCGAGGAAGCGGGAGTCCCCGTTCCTGAGGCGCTCGCCGGTCTTCGCGGTCGTGATGGTCCTGGCCGCTGGCTGGCTCCTCTGGGACTTCTCGCCGGACGTCCGCTACTTCGTCTCGCCGGTCGAGCCGATCGACCTCGGCGCGCCGGGCGCGTACCACCTCGATCGAGCGCGGGCGAACCGGCTGGTGCAGGTCCGCGGGGAGCTGCGCGAGGCGATCCCGATCGTCGAGGGCAAGACCGTCCGCATGGTGGGCCGGCTCGCCAACACCAACCTCCTGATCGACCGCCCGGGGCGTGACGGCCCGCCGGTCTTCGAGGGGAGGCTGATGGCCGACAAGGCGGCACGGTCGAGGTACGCCCCCGTGGTCGCGGAGCTGCGAAAGCAGGGGACCCAGCTCGGGGACTCGTGGCTCGTCCTGCGCGACGGGGAGCGGCCGCGCACGCGCTACCTGCCGCTCGGCGGCTCGGCCGTCCTCCTCGTCCTCCTCGCCATCAACCTGCGCGCGCTGCTGCGCAGCCTCGTCTCCTGACGGAAGCCTCCCAGATGACCATCCTGGTTCACGACACCCTCACGGCGAAGAAGCGCGAGCTCGTCCCCCTCGTGCCCGGGAAGATCGGGCTCTACGCCTGCGGCCCGACCGTCTACGACTACTCACACCTCGGTCACGCCCGCTGCTACGTCGTCTGGGACGTGGTGGTCCGCCACCTGCGGCAGCGCGGCCTGGAGGTGACCTACGTCCGCAACTTCACCGACGTGGACGACAAGATCATCAGGCGGGCCAACGAGCGGGGCGAGGATCCCTCCGTCCTGGCCTCGCGCTTCGCCGACGCGTTCCTCGATGACATGGCGGCGCTCGGCTGCGTGCGCCCGGACTTCGAGCCGCGCGTCACCGGCACGATGCCCGAGATCGTCGCGCTCATCGCGCGGCTGGTGGAGCGCGGGTTCGCGTACGCGCCGGGGAACGGCGACGTCTACTACGCGGTCCGGAAGTTCCCGGAGTACGGGCGGCTCTCCCGGCGGAACCTCGACGACCTGATGGCCGGCGCCCGCGTCGAGCCCGGTGAGGCGAAGCGGGATCCGCTCGACTTCGCCCTCTGGAAGGGGGCGAAGCCAGGCGAGCCTTCGTGGGAGTCGCCCTGGGGCAAGGGGCGGCCGGGCTGGCACATCGAGTGCTCGGCGATGACGCGCAAGCACCTGGGCGACACCTTCGACATCCACACCGGCGGCAAGGATCTCGTCTTCCCGCACCACACCAACGAGATCGCGCAGTCGGTGGCGGCGACGAGCGACGGCCTCCGCGCCGAGGACTACGCGCGCTACTGGCTCCACAACGGCTTCGTGGAGATCGACGACGAGAAGATGTCCAAGTCGCTCGGCAACTTCTTCACCGTCCGCGACGTGCTCGCCCGGTACGACGGGGAGGGGCTGCGCTTCTTCCTGCTCGGGACCCACTACCGGAACGACTTCAACTTCTCCGACGCGATCCTCGACGAGGCGGAGCGGCGGCTGGGGTACCTCTACGAGACGGTCGTGAAGGCGGAGAAGACGGCCGGCGACGCGCCGGCGGGGGCGCCGGCCCCGTTCGTCGAGGCGTGCCGCGCGGCGCTCGACGACGACTTCAACACGCCCCAGACCCTCGGTCTCCTCGCCGACGCCTTCACGGCGGCCAACGCGCTCGCCGACAAGAAGGGGAAGAAGACGCCGCAGGAGAAGGCGGAGCTCGCGGGCTTCGCGCGCGACGTGAGGGCGGTCTGCGCCACCCTGGGGGTCCTCCAGCGGCCGCCCGCTGAGGCGCTCAGGGCCCTCCGCGACAAGGCCGCGAAGCGCCGCGGGATCGACGAGCGGCAGGTGGAGGCCGCCATCGCCGCGCGCGCGGAGGCCCGGAAGGCGAAGGACTTCGCCAGGTCGGACGCGCTCCGCGACGAGCTGCTCGCGATCGGCGTCGCCATCATGGACGGCCCCGAGGGGACGACCTGGAAGGTGCAGTAGCGGTGACGAAGGCCCCCTCGCCCTCTTCGCCTCGGCGTTTCGGAGCGAGCTGAAGGGCCGCAGCCGAACGTTTCCGAGTCAGAAGCAGCTCATCAGGGGGAGCGACGCGGAGCGCGCGCGGGTGGCGGCTGTGGCGGCTGAGGTCGCGCCTCGCGAGGTGCTCCCGCAGCGCGTGGTGGTGACGGCGGTGGCGAGGCCAGCGGCGGCGACCGCGACCAGACTCCCTGCCACATCCGCCGCGCCTCCGCTTCCC